>JASFPJ010000054.1:0-14152 GCA_050116035.1 Candidatus Aminicenantota bacterium
AAGAGAAGTGAAGACAGGAAGTATAAAAGAGGCTTTTCCTGAAAATGTGTGGATATAATAAATTAAATTATTAAGTTTGATAGAGAGTTTTTTTCATTTTTACACAATTTGCGGTTTTTTCCTTGAAAAGCTTGACATTGGAGAAATGGATAAATAATATTCAAGGTGAACAAGGGAAAATAGGAGGTAATACCTTGGATAAAGCTATTGCAATTATCTGCGACTTGCTCATCATAGTGGGTGCTATTGTTTTGATTATTGGCGTCATTTCAAGGCTTATGGTTCAACCCATCATGGGGATTGAAGCCCAGGCCTTCCTCCAGTTCACTCAAACGTTGCTTCTCTTCGCCGTGGCCTTTGGAATTAGACAGCTATTGAAAAAGTAGCGAGTCGCCAGAAGCAATCTGCCTGATTTAGAAAGTCTGCTTTTAAAAGGGGACCTTCCCTACAAATCCCCCCTCTGAAAATTCTCCTGATTCCTCCATTCTAAGAACGCAACTAAAAGCAGGATGCTCATTTTGTCTGGATTGGAAAATGTGAGCATTCGAAAACATAGGTGGGGAGAGCTGTTCACAACAGGCCGTAAGTGGAAACAAAGAAATAAATGACAGAGACTGGTGTGAATTCGTAGATGAAAATTCAACGAAAATAGGGTTAGATACGATAATTCTATCCTTTTTGTCTTTTACATCTAGACGGTAATATGTTTTTTGGTTGGATTGGCAATTTTCGTCTGTGTATGTAAAGGTTAGAGGGGTCTCTCCGGAGAATGTTTTTAGCAATTTGCCTTCTTTGATCAGCCTCACCGTAGTCCTGTTTCCTTTTTCCGGGCTTGAAGTGGTTATACGGATGCTTATTTTCGCGCTGTTTTTTAATTGGATTTCTTCGCCCAGGACTCCTCTTCGGGAATATTCTGAGTCAGTAATCGAGAAATCTTCGAGAACCAGCCTGGGTAAGGCGACATCGCCCCTGTACGCATACATCCGGCCGTTTTTCAGGGCATCCAGGAGAGCTTCCCTGGTTTTGCGCTTGACCAGGAATACGGTGGGAAAGTTACCCAATTTTTCCCCAGCCGCGCCTTCTTGATGAAAATCAGCCGAAGAGATTCCCCAGGCAGGATGTGACCTCAGGCCTGAACAGTATTCCATCAGGACCTTATCCCAGAGATTCCCTGGTTCTGTAACAGTAATACTATCTCCATACAGAGCCGCAAAACCCGTGTAATTTTTTGATTCTGTTAATACGTATGGATGAGGAGGAGTATCCTTGAAAATAAAGTCAATTTTTCCTCCACCGGATTTTGTCTCGGGATGGTTCCAGAAGACCATTCCCCCCCGGGAATTCACGTAATCTATCACAAGCTGGTAAGGCTGGATTCCCTGGTTTCCATGATACTGATCATAAGGAGAGCTTCTGAAAGGGTGGTTATTGATCAGAAGAAGAAGGGAAAAAAGGGATAAAATAATTCCTGCCCATCTGAGGATTCCCTTTTTTGTGACGAGATAAATGCCGACGGCAAGAGGAATGAATAGGAGAAAGAATCCCACTGTCAGCCATGAAGAAATGTATCTCGTGGAAAAACCGTTGTGGAGTATGGGTAATTCTTTAAAATCCTCTGGTTTGTCCAACCCTATGACGATGAGATGCTTTTCCCAGTCACAGACAGTCAGGTTTTTTCTGAGATAACTTCCTTTCCAGTAGTAGAAAGGAGCGGATTCTGCGCCCGGGATAAGAATCATTTCCGGGTGTTTTTTTGATGCGGATTGGATCATTTCCAGGTAATTTCCAGAGCCTGTTTTGTTGATTGAAGGCATCTCGACTCTTTTTTTTAAGATGTTTTGATACGGACGCAGGCCGTACTCCAGGACTTTACGGTCATGGTCAGTGATAAAAAGCACATCGAATCCCCTTTTTTTCGCCAGCTGGATAATGAATTCGAGGGTGTGAGACCCATCGCTGAAATCTGTGCGGAGATCGAGGAGCCCAGGAACTTGGATGTATTTGTCGGTCTGAGGTGCGCCATGACAAATCAGTGCGGATAGTCCGAGAATTAAAGCCAGAGAAATTATTCTGTAATTGTTCATGTCCCTGCAGGCTTCAGAGCCAATTCACATCATGAACAGCGTTTCCTGTTTTAAAGTATATTACCATACAAGAAGACGTTCCCCAAGGGGATACCTCTTTTTATGAAGAAAGGGAACAATCCTTATTCTATTAAAATAATGACTGAAAGTGACAGCTCCCCAAAAAAGATGTGCCCCCTGGGGAATGTTCTCAATTGACACTCCTTTTGATGTCCCCATTTGACTAAGCGGTTGACTTCAATGATTTGTTTAAGTTATTATTATCACTAAAATAAGCAGAATTATTTCTCAAAAAAAAGAATATGTATGAATCCTACTGGGGACTAAAAGAGAAACCCTTCGAAAATACACCCGACCCGAAGTTCCTTTATTCTTCCCACGAGCATCTGGAAGCCGTGACACGGATGACGTACGCGATCGAGGAACGCAAGGGAGCCGCGTTGTTGACAGGGGATTATGGCTGTGGAAAAACTCTCATAAGCCGGCGGCTTTTTGAAATGCTGCCTCAAGATAAATACGACATCGCACTGGTGACCAATCCATTATTGAGCCCCACAGAAATAATTAGAGAAATCTGCATTCAATTGGGCATAAAAAGCTCTCCCACCTGGCCAAAAACGCAGCTATTAATGGAGCTGAACGAGAAGCTCTACCAGAATATGAGGAGTCACAAAGACACGGTTATCATCGTTGATGAGGGACAATCGATCAAAGATATAAGGACTTTGGAAGAGCTAAGATTGCTGCTGAATTTTCAGTTGAATGACAGGTTTCTTTTAACTCTAATTATTATGGGACAACCAGAACTGCGTGAAATAGTTGAGAAATATAAACAGTTAAAGCAGAGACTGGCGATCCGGTATCATCTGAATCCTTTGAGCCAGAAAGACTCCAAGGCCTATATTCTCCATAGACTAGAGATCGCCGGAGCCAAGAATTCTATTTTTGCGAACAATGTTCATGATATAATCTGGCAGAATTCAGGAGGAGTTCCGAGAGAGATTAACAGTATTTGCGATATGTGTTTGTTGTTGGGATTTACCAAAAAAGCCAAAGGAATAAACACAGATTTGGTAAGAAAGGCCATTTCTGGATTGGAACGTTAATCCCATGGTTAAATTATCTGATATGTTGAGAAGAGCTCAAGAGGCTGAAAATAAGACTAAAAACAAGCCCGGTCTGATATCAGAAGCGGTTAAAGCGAAGGAAGCCCCGGTTGACATGCATGAGATGAAGAGAATATACGAGGATGCGATCATCGACTTAAGAGTTTTCATGGATGATGTTGTCGAAGGGAAGAAAGTGACGGGAAGAAGGATTTTCAGCATCGCAGAAAAAATAATTCATTACCTCCGGGTGGATAAAGATACATTAGTCTCTTTTATAAACATATTTGGATTTCTTGGTGAAACAGATGATTATCTTTACTCCCATTCCCTCAATGTTGCCATACTCGCTGGAGGCATTGGGATGGATCTAGAGTACAACCAGCAGCAACTCCTGAATTTATGTGTATCCTCTTTGCTCCATGACCTTGGCCTGCTGAAAATCCCGGAGAAAATTATTAAAAAACCAGGTAAATTAACCAAGGATGAGTTTGCTCAGGTTAAAAAACATTGCGCGTACGGCCTGGATCTTTTGGCCAACATCAGTGATATTACCCAGTCCATCCAGGATGTTGTCTATCAGCACCATGAAAGGATAGACGGATCGGGTTATCCAGAGGGGAGGAAAGGACCAGAGATTTCCGAATCTGCCAAAATCATAGCCATGATTGAAGTCTATGAAGCGATGACGCATCCTCGTCCCTATCGCGGTGAAAAAATCATTCCGTATGACGGTGTCAGAGAAGTTGTCCAGGAGGCAAAAAGATCTTTCGAACCCCGGTTAGTCAAAAAGTTCTTAAGGTTCATCACCCCTTATCCCCTTGGAAGCTTTGTGCTTTTGAACAACAATGAGATCGGCCGAATTGTGCAAACGCACGAAGATCGGCCTTTACGCCCTGTTGTCGAGATATTTTTTGATTCAGAAGGGAAACCTCCGGAAAAACCGAAGAGAATTAACCTCGCCAAATCTCCCGTTTTACACATTGAAAAGGCTATAGATGACAGCCTCCTCTAATGTTCCTTGAGAAACTGAGGATTATCTGTCTTGGGTATTCAAAGGCGCCTAGCGTTTAGAAAGAAATTCCTTGCGTGAAACACCCGTTTGAAACCTGAACAGAAGGCCATTTATCCAAGGCGCCTGAGATACAGGAGTTAGTGAAGAACAACGAGGCCTAACAGATGATAGTTTCCATCCATCAGCCACAATACATGCCCTGGCTGGGATATTTCGATAAGATTGAACAGAGTGATGTGTTTGTGTTCTTGGATAATGTCCAGTTTAAAAAGAATGAATGGCAGAACCGGAATAAGATCAAAACATCCGATGGCTGGCAGTGGCTCTCTGTGCCTGTTATCCACAGTTTCACTCAAAAAATATCCGAAGTGGAAATCAACAACACGGTTCAGTGGGGAAGGAAACATTTGATGGCGCTTATCACACACTACTCTAAAGCTCCTTTTTACAAAAACTACATCGACTTTTTCGAACACACCTATGCGAGAGAATGGACATATTTAGTGGATATTAACATTCATGTGATAAAGTATTTGGTTGAAGCCTTGGGGCTGTCGGATAAAAAGCTCGTCCTTGCCTCAGAACTGGAATCAAGAGAAGGAAGCACTGAACGGCTCGTCGACATATGCAAACAGCTGGGAGGGGATGTCTATCTGTCGGGCAAAGATGGAGCCAAATACATGGATTTAGAAATTTTTAAAGAAGAGGGGATTCAAGTCATTTTTCAAGATTACATACACCCCCGGTATGATCAGCTTTACGGGGATTTCGAGCCTTTTCTATCCATTATAGATTTATTGTTCAACTGCGGTCCGGATAGCCTTTCAATCTTAAAAAAAGGAGAATGAAGTGAATATTTTAGCGTTAGGCGCCCATCCAGATGATATTGAATACGGCTGTGGCGGCACCTTTCTTAAATATGCCAGGAAGGGAATGGATATTTATTTCATGGTTTTGACTAAAGGAGAATTTGGCGGAGACCCAGAGATAAGAGAGAAGGAGCAAGAAGCCGCCATGAAACTACTGGGAGTTAAAAAAGTCTTCTGGGGAGGATGTATTGACACTGAGCTTCCCAATGAGAGAATCATCATCAGCAAGATCGATGAAGTGATCAAAGAAGTTAAACCGGATGAGGTCTATGTGAACTACCTTGAGGATATCCACCAGGATCACCGCACGCTGGCGGAGTGCACTCTGGCCGCAACCCGGTATGTGAATAGAGTCTTTTTCTACGAGGATTACACTTCCATCAACTTTGAGCCGGATATTTTTGTGGACATCGAAGATGTACTGGAAGAAAAGCAAAAATTGATCCAGGTCTATTCCTCTCAAGTGGGCAAAGCCTATCCCACCAAATTGGATATGGTGGAAAGTGTCAAGGCGATTGCCAATTTCCGCGGTTTTCAGGGAAAGGTCAAGTATGCCGAAGGATTCAAGGCCTTCAGGTTTTTGCGCGATGTCTGATTATTTTATTCCTCACTCCCGTCCATCTATCAGTCAATCGGATAGAGAAGCCGTCTCCTCTGTCCTGGAGTCCGGCCAAATCGCTCAAGGCCCAGCTGTCGACAAATTCGAGAAACAATTCTCTGAATTCATCGGAAAAAAAGGAACAGCCGCCACCAGCTCGGGCACGGCAGCTCTTCATTTGGCCTTGCTGTCACTGGGAGTGAGAGGAGGGGATGAAGTCATCGTTCCCTCTTTCGTCTGCACCGCTGTCCTCAACGCCGTCAACTCCACCGGCGCCACTCCCGTTGTCGCAGATATTGACCCAGGAACGTACAACATATCTGTTGATTGTGTGAAAGAAGCCATCACACAGAAAACAAAGGCATTCATTGTCCCCCATATGTTTGGCTGTCCGGCAGAAATAGATGAGCTGTCAAAGCTGGGTATCCCGGTCATCGAGGACTGTGCTCAGTCTGTTGGCGCGCATTATAAGGGCCGGAACGCCGGAAGCTTCGGAATCCTTTCAATATTTTCATTCTATGCCACCAAGGTGTTCACCACTGGCGAAGGAGGTATGGTTGCCAGTGATTCAGAAGAGCTTATTTCCAGAGTCAAAGATTTGAGAGAATATGACAATAAAGACGATTATGTGCTTCGCTTCAATTACAAGATGACGGATATTCAGGCGGCGCTTGGATCAAACCAGTTATCTCGCCTTGTAGAACTCTTGGATAAACGGAGAATGATCGCAGATTTGTATTTCAAGGAATTTGAGGATTGCGATCTTTCGTTGCCCGCCCGAAAAGAAGGAAGAGAGCATATCTACTACCGCTTCGTTGTTCAAACAGAGAAAGATGCGTCTGGCTTCCTGGAGAGATTACAGAAGAACAATGTCATGTGCCAGCGGCCGGTTTACATCCCTCTCCATGTCTGTCTAAATCTTCCTGGCTTCCCTCACACCATGGAGGCCTGGAAGAAATCAATCTCCATCCCGCTTTATCCTTCTCTCACAGAGGAGGAAACAGAAAAAATCATTGCTGTTGTTAAAAAAATATTTTAGGATATTGTCGGAAGTATGAGAAATATCCTGGATAGCCTCCATGTGTTCTTGGGCGGGATTCCATTCAGATGGCTGTTTCTGCTTGTTTTTTCTTTTCTCCTTGCTTTCTTTCTCACTCTGATTTTCAGGCGAATCGCGACAAAGCTCAAAATACTGGACCATCCTGAAGAGAGAAAGATACATGCGCATCCCATTCCTCTTCTTGGAGGTCTGGCTATCTATGTTTCCTATGTGGTGACCATCTTCTTGAATTTCAGCTTTTCAGATGAGCTAAAAGGGGTTATTCTCGGCGGCACGGTCATTATAATAGTTGGGTTGATCGATGATGTTAAAGAACTGTCTGCCACATGGAAACTGGTCGCCCAGATTCTGGCCACGGGAATTCTCATCTTCTATGGAGTCAGATTGAGCTTTTTACCGAACAACTGGTGGGGGATTGGAGGAGAGATTCTCTTGACTCTCATATGGGTTGTGGGTATTACCAACGCCGTTAACTTTTTCGATGGGATGGACGGACTGGCCACAGGCTCTATCGCGATCTGTTCCATGTCCTTTTTTGTCGTGGCTTTGCTCACCCAGCAGGTTTATCTGGGATATCTTACCATAGCCCTGGCCGGAAGCTGTCTGGCCTTCCTGATATATAATTTCAAACCGGCTTCCATTTTCCTGGGAGACGCGGGAAGCACGTTTTTGGGATTCACTGTGGCTGGGATAGCAGTCATGGGCGGATGGGCTGAGGGCAACCCGAAGGTAGCCCTGAGCTTGCCCCTGTTGATTTTAAGCGTGTTCATCTTTGACATGGTGTACATATCTATTTCCAGAATATACAGAGGACGGGTGAAGAATCTCAGGCAATGGATCGAATACACCGGGAAGGACCATCTTCATCACCGTCTGGTCGCTCTCGGATTATCCGAGCCTCAAGCGGTCCTCTTCATCTATTTGATCGCCGCTTGCCTGGGAATAGGCGGCATAAACTTAAGAGCCGCTGGCGATATCGTGATTTATCTTGAGATTCTCCAGGGATTGATTATCTTTGCTATTATTGTCATCCTGATTCTCCAGGGATTGATTATCTTTGCTATTATTGTCATCCTGATGCGCACAGGCCGAAAGTTAGCCAAAAAATAATATTGATTTTTTATTAGATGTCATTGCGAGCGAAGCGCGGCAATCTCAGTCCTATTTATGTCATTGCGAGCGTAGCCAGATCTCCTTCATGTCATTGCGAGCGAAGCGCGGCAATCTCATAAAAAAAATAAATTTTTCTCTATGAGATTGCCACGTCACTTTGTTCCTCGCAATGACAGGTGAGTGAGACTGTCACATCACTTTGTTCCTCGCAATAACAGGTGAGTGAGACTGTCACGTCACTTTGTTCCTCGCAATGACACACTTTCCCATTGAGGATATTCACTCTCCCTCTGGCCGTTCGCAATGACATCTTTTTCTTCGTATCACTAATTGAAGTATTACTCGTTCTTTGTTATTCATGAAATCTACGGAACCCTCTCATATTTCCAGAGAAGTTAACTCTTTTGGATGGGAAGCTTGATTGAAGAAAAGGATAGTATTATGTCAGTAATTCTTCATACAGCGCGGCAATGTTTTTAACCATGCTTTCATGGCTATATCTTTGAGCCATCTTTTTTCCGGCTTCTCCCATTTTTCTTCTAATGTCTTTATTTTCGATGAGAATCTGAATGTGTTTGGCCAGTTCCTCTGGATTTTTCGGAGGGACCAGGAAGCCATTCTTCCCGTGGGTGACCAGATCCGGAATGCCTCCGACGTCGCTGGCCACGATCGGGATTCCATGAGCCATGGCTTCCACGAGCACTCTTCCCATGCCCTCATTCAAAGAAGGGAGCAGGAATACATCGAAAACCGCGAGAATGCGAGCGATATCATCCCTCCAGCCCAGGAAAACGATGTTTTTTCCGACACCAGCCTCATTGGCTTTTTTTTGTAAATTCTCTTTGAGAGGTCCGCCTCCGGCCAATAGAAAATATGTGTGGGGATGTTCAGGAATGACGATTTGGGAAGCTTTGATCAAATAGTCAGGTCCTTTGACAGGGACAAGCCTGCCCGCTGTTCCCACCACGAATGAATCCTCAGGGAGCCCGGTCTCTTTTTTGAGCTTAATTTTTTCATCTAGAGTGTATTCCCGGAATTTTTCCAGATCGACTCCGCTGTGGATAACCGTCATTTTGTCCTCCGGGCAGGTCCTGTAAGAGATATAGTCTGCTTTTTCTCTGGGGGTCAGAGCCACAATCCTGTCCGTCATCCGGTTGGCGAGCTTTTCGAGTCGAATAAACAGTTTTGTTTTCAGGGGGCCGAAGTAACCAAAAAAAACATGGCCGTGGGGAGTGTGGACTATGAGGGGCGCTCCCGCGAGCCTGGCGGCAAATCGGCCCAGAAGGCCGGCCTTTGAAGTATGCGTGTGGACAACATCGAACTTTTCCTTCTTCAAGAGTCTCCATATTTTATACAGAGCAATGGCATCGAAAACCACATTGATATTTCTCACAAGAACAGGAATATGGATGTATGGAATTCCGCACTCCTCGACTTGAGTTCGTCTCTCCTGGCTGGGGTCTTGAACGGGCCCGCTCATCAGAGTCACGTCATACCTTTGCTTGTCCAATCCTTTTACAGTCAGAAAAGTGTTTTCCGCGGAGCCGCCTTTATCCAGGCGGGTGATGATGTGAAGCACTTTGATTTTATCAGGCATGTTGACTCAGTCTTTTTTTTACCTCTTCTATCACGTCCTTGACCGTGATTGAATCCAAACACTCGATATGATCACAGCGAACAGGTTTCCCGGCATAACAGGGACTGCAGGTCATATCTTTCCTGATCACTGCGGATGAGTCGGGATAGGGTCCGGTCCGCCTCGGGTCTGTGGGACCGAATATGCCGATGACCGGAGCGCTCACTGCCGATGCGACGTGCAGGAGCCCGCTGTCGTTGCTGATGAACAGGCTGCATTTTTCTATCAAGGCGGCGGTTTCGGAAAGAGTTGTTTGGCCGGTCATGATGAGAGGCTGGGTTCGCATCATTCCGCTTATGTCTTCAACCAGTTTGGTTTCTTCAGCTCCTCCGAAGAATATCACTGAGGCGCCCAAGTCGCTGATGAGGCTATCGGCCAGTTCGGAAAATCTTTCTTTGGGCCATCTCTTGAAGCCAGCCTGGTGGACGCCAGACCCGGGATGCACGCCCACGATTAATTTGCCTTCGAGGTTGTTTTGAGCGAAATATTTTTGGGCATAATCTTTATCTTCTTTTGATCTCTGGATGAATAGGTTCCGGTCCTCGACTTCTATCCCCAATCTCTGGACCAAACGAATGTTGCTTTCCACTTCATGTTCGTTTTTATCGAACGGGACTCTCAGATTGTAGAAAAATCCTCTTCTGTTGATATTTTCTCCAAGCCTATGCTTGATTCCCGCAAGGGTGCAGAGAAGCCCGCTCTTCAACGGATTCGTCCCGGTAGAGGTGATGCTCAGGTTGAAATTTTCTTTCCTGAGCTTTCGAATGAGTCTGATGTTCCCTGAAAAGCCTGTGAATTTTTTAGGCTCGATAATGATCTTTTGATCGATGAGATCGCTTTCCTTTATGGCTTTTTCAGCGCCATAGGGGCCCAGCAAAAAACTGAAGGCGGAGGAGGGGAGAGCCTTTCGCAACGCTTTCAGAACCGGGGTGAGAAAGATCATGTTGCCGATCCCGCCCATCATGATGATCAAAACATTCTTGACTGTGGAAAGGTCGAGTTGTTTCGTCATCTTATTTCTTTGTTTTTTTGATCTTGGATATTTGAGTTTCCGCCGCGTCGAGCATATCCTCGACAGTGATCAATTTCATGCACTCAAGTGTTTTGAGTCTACAGTGTCCCTCATTGCAGGGCATGCAGGGGAGGTCCTTGTGTATGACTATATCTTCCTCACCTTGAGGCCACCATCTCTCCGGAAGAGTCGGGCCCATGGTGGACACGGTCAGCGTCCCCAAGGCCGTGGCCATGTGGAGTGGGCCAGAGTTGTTGCAGATCAGCAGATGGCAGGATTGAAGGAGTGCGAGGAGGTCTCCCAACGGCTCGTTGATAAAAACTAAAGGGGAGTGGGCCATGTGTGTGGTTATCTGCTGGATTATCCCCTCTTCTTTGGGCCCGCCTATAAGGACGATGCGGGCGTTGTATTTTTCTATCAATTTATCCGCGACTCCCGCAAACCGCTCTGTCAACCATCTTTGAGTGGGATAATATCCTCCAGGATGAATTCCGATGAGAAGCGTGTCACTTTTCACTTTATTATCTTGGAGGAATTTTTTCACTGTGTCTGTAGCCTCTTTGGAGGCGCTTATTTTAAGGCTTTTGTCCTTTGTTTCCAGTCCGATACTTTGGACGACATTCAGTATCTCATCGATGGCATGAATGACCTCTTTTGGAGGCGTGACTGGCCGGTGGAACAGCAGGCCTCGCTTCCAGGTGTCATATCCCACTCTGAACTTGGCTCCGCTCAACCAGGTCCATAATGCCCCTTCAAAAGTGTAGTCGCAAGTGAGGTCCACGGCCAGATCGAAAGAATTGTAAGATAATTTTCTGACCTGCTTGGCTTTCTTCAGGAATGATGAATCTTTTTCGTAGGGAACGACAGCATCAATGTATGGAATTCTCTCCAGGATGTCTTTGGTGTAAGCATCAGCGAAAACAGTGACCTGGCTCTTCGGAAGGCTTTCCTTGATGGCCCGGAAAGCGGGGAGTGAAAGGATAACATCTCCCACTCTTTTCAGGGAAATGATCAGGACACTTCGTACAGACTCTCTGTCAAATTCCTTTTTTCGCAGAGGTGAGGTCAATCCAGACAGAATCAAGAACTTGAGGGCTCTAATGCTCAAGTACAGGCTCTTAATAGCTTTTAGAATTTTTCTCATCGTGTGTTCTTTCTTTTATGGTTTGACTGCATAGATTTTAAAGGCTTCTCCATAGTTCTGTCTTGTGAGTGAGTGGACCAAAAATGTCAGAAAATCCACTATTTTTTTTGGGAATTCGATCTGAGCGAGATCCAGTTTTGTGTCGAGGACCGCGTAACCTGCCTCTTTGAGCAATCGAGAGAGAGAACGAGGAGAAAAATGCCATAAATGCAGCTCCTTGGCGTGTATTGAAAACAGCTTTAATTTTTTCCATTTGGCCAGGAGATACAGAACCCGGGTGATGATGTTATTCAGGTTCGGAACAGCCACAACCAGCAATCCGTCCTTTTTTAATATCCTGTGGATTTCTTTGAGTGTCGCTTTGGGGTCAGGGAGATGTTCCAAAGCATGCCAGAGAGTCACGACATCAAATCGAGCCGAAGGAAAGTGCGCCTCTTCCAGGTCTCCTCTGAAAACTTCGATTCCATAGGTTTCCTGAACGTATCGACAGGCATATTCTGAAATTTCTGTTCCGGATACTTCGAACCCGGATTCTTTCGCGAGCCTCAGGAAAGTTCCTGACCCAAAACCCACATCCAGCAGTTGTCCTTTCTGTTTGTATTTCAGAAGCTCTTTGAGTCTCCTTTTCCACATCGGGATCCTTCTCTTCATCTGTTTTTCCAGCCATTCTTTATAATAATCTTCCTGGTAATGGTCTTCGATCGATCCCTTATCTGGCTGGGGATTAGTGAAGACAAGGCCGCATGTCCGGCATCTCACGACTTGAAATGGGTCTTCAGCCTTCTGGACTAATTCTGTATCGTTCCCGCCACAGAAATTACAGTTCACCGCTTTTGGCATAAAAGCTCCTCGTAAATTTTTTCGATTTGAGAAATATTGTTCTCGATGCTGAACAACTTTTCTGCGCGCGTCCTTCCCGCTTCACCCATTCGATTCCGTTTCGTCTCATCTTTGATTAAATCCAGGATGGATTCTGCCAGAGAATGGGAATCTTCGGGGGGGACCAGGATGCCTGTGATTCCGTCCTCGACGGCTTCAGGATTTCCTCCGGAGTTTGTGGCTATCACTGGTTTTGAAGACGCCATGGCCTCGATAATGACTCGGGAAAGCCCTTCCAGGTGAGTGGTTGATGGGAGGACCGAAATATCCAGCAGGCTCGTTATTCGAGGAATGTCCTCCCGGAAGCCGGTGAACACGACTTTTCCCGAAAGGCCCAAATCTTTGCTCAAATCCTCTAATTTCTGCCTGTAAAATTGGTTTCCATCCCCGACAATCATGAATTTGACTTCAGGAGTTTGCTTGATTACCTGAGCGGCGGCTTTTAAAAAAACATCCTGTCCTTTTCCTGGAATCAGCTGACCCAGTGTTCCGACGAGAATCCGATCCTTCTCGATTCCAAACTCCTCTCTCAATTGACTGTCTGGCGGTTGGGGGGTGAATTCGGTTAAATCCACTCCGTTGTAGATGATAACAACCTTTTCCTGAGCCGACTCAAACTCTTGGAATCTTTGACTGGCCGCTTTGGATACAGCGATCACCTTGTGAGCCCGATTAAACAGAAATTTTTCAAAAGATTTTTTCTCAGGCGTGCTGACACGCACATGCCAGATCAGGGGCGTTCCTGTGGATCGGGCCGCTCTGCCCGCATAAAAAGCCTGACGGGGAGAATCGGTATGGATGAGATCAATGTCTTTCCTTGTAATGAGCCTTTTGAGTTTAAAAACAGTGGCAGCCGTCGAAATGACGTTCGGGCTCTTTATGCGTCCCATCTTGATTATATGTGTCTCAACACCCTGGTTCTCTGCTTTTTCGACCAAATCTCCCTCGGATGGACAGACCAGGAAAGGTTTGAATTTTTTTCTGTCCAACCTCTCTAAGAGCAGAAGAAGGCTTCTCTGTCCGCCTCCGAGCATCTGCCCGGAGAGAGAGGTATACAGGATATTATGCTGTTTCATCTGTTATGATTTCCCTTGGCTAACTAAAGACTGGTACACATTCTCTATCTCTGACAGCATTTTTTTCGTTGTGAACTTCTCCTTGACCCTGGCTCGACCTTTTTCTCCCATTTCTTCTGCCTTTTTTGGGTTTTGGAGGAGTTCGATGATAGCTTTGGAGAGCGCTTCTGGGTCTCCTGGGGGCACAAGGAGGCCTGTTTCGCCGTGATTGACAGCTTCGGGTATGCCTCCGATGTCAGTCGCAACCACAGGCCTTTCTGCGGCCATGGCTTCGATGATCGCTATGCCCAGCCCTTCCCTGGTGTGGGAAGGGAGCGCGAACACATCCATCAAAGAAAGCATCTCCGCGATATCCTTCCTTGTCCCTGTGAAAATCACGGCCGGATGGATGTTTAAGTCTTTCACTTGATTCTCGAGTCTTTTTCGAAGGGGCCCATCTCCGACGATCAGAAATTTAGTAGAAGGGAACGTGCCCAATACAAGAGAAGCGGCTTGAACCAGGAATTCGTGCCCTTTGTGAGGAGTGAGAGAGGAGACTGTTCCGATTACAGCGGTTTCTT
>JASFPJ010000055.1:0-14135 GCA_050116035.1 Candidatus Aminicenantota bacterium
ATTGGGCCTCTTTTGCCTTTGGTTCTGCCATTATCATCAGTGGAGGATTCTACTGTATGCAGAAACACTGGCTCTCTTTCCTTCCGGGAGTGTTTTATTATTTGCTCTATCCTTTAGCCGCAGCCATGCTTCTTCATTTATCACTGTATTTCTCGAAACACGAGATTAAATTATTGAAGTTTGTCATCTATATTCCTTCTCTCATTTTTATCGGTGTTCTCGAATGGCTGTTTTTAAGCACTGGTTTGAACTTGTCGATCGAAATCCACCGCATCTATCAAGTTGTTTTTGATGTTCATCGTTTTTATCTGGTGGTGTATGTTTTCCTTTCAGTTACCTTTCTCATTTTGGGCTACAGGAAAGCGGGTCTTGAAGAGGAAAAATCTCAGATTAAATGGATTTTTTACGGGCTTTGTGTGGGGCTGGGACCTTTCATCCTTTTCTACCAGTTGCCCCAAGCAGTCGGTCTGAAAGAATTGTTATCGGAAGATTTTTCCACTATGTTCTTTATCTTCGTTCCACTTGGTTTTGCTTTTTCCATCGTGAAATTTAAGCTGATGGATGTTGAGTTGGTCATCAACCGGAGCCTGGTGTATTTCTCTCTTACCGTCTTCACAGTGGGTCTGTATCTTTTTTCTGTGAATCTCATTCAGAATGTCGTCTCACGATTTTTTGCGGCTCCCATGACGGCCATCTCCGTTATCGCGGCTCTCCTCGCGGCTGTCGCCTTCCATCCGGCCCGGAAGAAAATTCAAAATTTTGTGGATAAGGCTTTCTTCCGTATGAGTTATGATTACAGAAAGGTCATTCTCAGCTTCAATGAAAAAGCGTATGCAGAAGTCAACCGCGGGCGGCTTATCGACTTGTTCCTGCAGAACATCAAGGATGCGTTACCTCTGGAGTCAATCGGCATTTTCATTTTTGCTCTTGATTCCGGAAAACAAAAGCTTTTGATCGCCAAAAACGAAGAAAAAGACCTTGTTTCTCTAGCTCCATTGTGTCTGGAGATGGATAAAGTCTTTGCCAGAAAAAATGCCGTGCGCACGGAAGAGAACATGGATTTTTCAAGAGAGAGACAGCTTGAGGAAAACAAAATAGAGATGTGTCTGCCGCTTTCTTTTAAATCTTCTGATTTAACAGGATTTTTATCTTTGGGGAAGAAAAAATCAGGGGAGAGGTTCAGTCGAGACGACATCGAACTTTTGCTGGCCATGAGCCGAGACCTGGCTTTGAACCTGGAGAGAATCAGGCTGCTGGAGGAGGTGATCTATGAAAGAGTGGAGAAGGAAAAGCTGAGTGATCTCATCCAGATGAAAACAGAATTCATCTCGTCTGTATCCCATGAGCTCCGCACTCCCATGAGTTCTATCCGGGGACTGGCAGAGATCCTTCAGGAAGGAAAGATAAAGGAGAAGGCGAAGCAAGAAGAGCTCATCCGCCTGGTTGCGACTGAAAGCAATCGGCTTTCCCGTTTTCTTCATAATATCCTGGATTTCGGGAAGATCGAGAAGAATGTGAAAACCTACAATTTCCAGGAAGTGGAATTGACAGAAGTGATTAAAGAGACTGTCCAGATTTTTCAATACAGATCAGATTCCGATGAATTTGTTCTCAATACGAAGATGCCTGGAAAGCTTCTTTTCCTGAAAATAGATCGAGATGCCGTGATGCAGGCATTGACCAACCTTCTCGACAATGCTATAAAGTATTCCTCAGACGAGAAGGAGATAGTGGTCGAGCTTGTTCCCAAAAAGGAGCAGGTTGAAATCCGAATAAAAGATAGGGGGATCGGAATTCCGGAAGAAGAGCAGAAGAAAATATTCGAAGGATTTTACAGGCATGCGGAGGCGAACCGGCACAGCACGAAAGGAGTCGGTCTGGGATTAAAAATTGTCAAACACATCATGGAAGCCCACAGAGGAGAAGTCCGTGTGGCGAGCCAACCGGGTGAGGGGAGTACTTTCAATCTAATTTTTCCAGCAAAATGAAAAAGATATTAATTGTTGAGGATGATTTAGCTCTTCTTGAAACCATGAAGACTTTCCTCGAGATAGAGAGTTTTGAAGTCGTCACGGCTGATGATGGAGACAAGGGGCTTCAACTGGCTCTGCAAGCAAAGACTGATTTGATTGTTCTGGATATCAATCTCCCGACCATAGACGGGTATGAGGTCTGCCGCCAGATTCGCGCAAAGGGCATAATGACTCCTGTCATCATGCTTTCAGGGGAGAAGAGAGAAGAGCTGGATAAAGCCTTGGGGCTCGACATCGGTGCTGATGACTATCTCCTCAAACCTTTCGGGACGAAGGAGTTTCTCGCCCGGATAAATGCTCTGCTCCGGCGATCGGGGCTTAAGGTCGAAGAGACCGGAGCGTACTATGCCCGGACAGAGACTCTCGAAATCCCTTCCAAAGCGTTGCCAAGGGGAAGCACTTTCGCTGGGCGCTACGAAGTCGTGGAAGAGCTGGGGAGAGGTGGTATGGGCAAAGTTTACAGAGTCACGGACAAAAAAATAGGCGAAGAAGTGGCTCTCAAGCTTCTCAGCCCTTCGATAGCGGCCGACAAAAAAACCATAGAACGTTTCCGGAACGAGCTGAAGTTTGCCCGGAAAATATCCCAGAGGAATGTTTGCCGTATGTTTGACCTCAGCGAAGAGGACGGAACACCCTACATCACGATGGAATACGTTTCCGGAGAAGACTTAAAGAGCCTGCTCAAAAAGACCGGCCAGCTCACGATAAAGAAAGCCATTGCCATAGCCAAACAGGTCTGTGAAGGACTCGCCGAGGCCCACAGACTCGGAGTTGTCCATAGAGACCTGAAGCCGCATAACGTCATGATCGACAAGGAGGGGAATGCCCGGATCATGGATTTTGGGATTGCCCGTTCCATGAAGATGAAAGGGATCACTGAGGCGGGAACTGTCTTCGGTACACCTGAATACATGTCTCCAGAGCAAGTGGAAGGGCAAGATGTGGACCCGCGGTCCGATGTGTATTCTTTAGGCGTGATACTGTTTGAAATGGTGACCGGTGAAGTCCCATTCAAGGGCGAAAGCGCATTATCTGTGGCCTTGAAGCAAAAAACAGAGACGCCGCCAGTGCCCAGGAAACTCAATCCGCAGATTCCTGAGAGTCTCGACCGAGTGATAATGATATGCATGGAAAAGGATAGAGAGGCACGTTATCAGGATGTCGGAGAGTTCATTGCCGATTTGGAGAAATTGGAGAAAGGAGAAACTATCCCTGCTCGTCCCAAGAAGGATAAAAAGACGGAGGCAGTGATAAAGAGTGGAAGTGAATGGAAGAACTCGATTGCAGTGATGCCATTTGTGGATATGAGCCCGGAGAAAGACCAGGAATATTTCTGTTATGGGATGACTGAAGATATCATCACCAAATTGACCATGTTCGGGGAATTGAAAGTCATTTCCCGGACTTCTGTGATGCGCTATAAGAATACAGATAAGAATATTAAGGAAATCGGGCAGGAACTGGATGTCGCCACAATTCTTGAAGGGAGTATCCGCAAAGAAAACGACAACATCCGTGTCAACGCGCAATTGGTCAATGTGGATGATGATTCTCATCTCTGGGCGGACACGTATGACCGGAAGGTGGACAGTGTTTTTGAAGTCCAGGATGAGGTGTCCAAAGCCATCGCAGAAGCTTTGAAGGTGAAGTTCACTCCGAAGACGATTGAATCGCTCAAAGAGGGCCGTCCGAAGAATATCGAGGCCTATGAGCATGCCCTCAAAGGGATGCATTTGATCAACAGTAAATATATCATTTCTCAAAGGGAGGATGATTTTAAAGCGGCCATAAAGATGTTTCGAAAAGCCAAAGAGATCGATCCCGATACTGTGTTGACTCACACTTTTTTAGGCTGGGCGTACCAACATCATTTCCAGATAACAGGTAAAAAGAGAGATTTGGCTCAAGTCATAAAGAATAACGAGATGGCCTTTGAGTTGGACCCGAATTTAGGAGAGACGAATGGAGCGATCGCTTGGGTGCATTATAAGAGAGGGGAGTATGAAAAAGCCTATCACAGCTATAAAAGGGCTTTGGATATAAATCCAAACACTCAAGGTTTAAATCATACAATTGCCTTTTTCTTGTGTGGTCTTGGATTGTTCAACCGGGCCGTTGAATATTCAACAAGAAACATCGAGCTAGATCCCTTTTTTCTCCCGTCACATTCACTCCGAGCAAGATGTTTGATGTACACTGGTCGATTAGATAAGGCTTTAATGAACATTAAAAAGGCTTTTAAGATGGAGGCCGATAATTTTTGGTCTTTGCTCGATTCCAGTATTCACTCAATAATGATGAAAGATATTGACAAGGCCAAAGAATTGTTGTCTAGAGCAGAGAAAATCAATCCGGGATACTCAAGTATTCGGTTCTATAAAGCATTAATACGTGCAGTCAAAGGCGAAAAAGTCAGAGCTCTTGTTTTGAGCAAAAATGGAGTTATTTATTCACTCTTGGGCATGAAAGATGAAGCCATAAAGTATATCACGAATGAAGTCAAGAAAGACTATGAGCATTTTCAGTATTCCTATCTATCTTTGGCGAAAAGTCCATTTTATAGCAGCTTGCGTGATGACTCTCGTTTCCAAGAGATCGTTAAAAATCAGAAAAAGAAATATGAGGAAAGACTCAAGAAATTCGGAAAGTTTTAGAATGATATGAATGAAATACACGGAAATGGCTTTGCTCTCATCAGATTTTGAGCGCCATTCCTTATGTAAGAGAACTAGATAAAAAAAGGGGAAGAAGATTCAGCGGGATTGTTTTCCATGAAAAAGATATTGATCGTCGAAGACGATATGTCACTGCTCGAGACTTTGACGTCTCTCTTGGAGGCTGAAAATTTTAGAATCATCTCTGCTGCAGATGGAGAGAAAGGATTCCGGTTGGCTTCCCAGGAAAATATTGACCTGATCATCCTTGATTTTGGACTTCCTTTGTTGAATGGGCTTGAAGTGTGCAAGAATCTCCGGGCGAAAAACATCTTGACGCCCATTATCATGTTGACCGGCGAGAAGAAAGAGGAGATCGATAAAGTTTTGGGTCTTGAGTTTGGAGCCGATGATTATATGATCAAACCCTTTGGGGCCAAAGAGCTTCTGGCCCGGATTAAAGCCGTGTTGCGCCGCACGAAACCAGGGGCGGTAGAGATCGAAGAATATTCTTTCGGAAATGTTACCATCAATTTTAAAAAGCAAATTGCATTCAAAGGAAAAAAGGAGCTTTACTTAACAGCCAGAGAATTCGGCCTTCTTAAACTTCTCATCACTCATGAGGGGGAAGTCGTGAGCCGGGATTCCATCCTGAATGAAGTCTGGGGCTACGACAAGTTCCCCACCACGAGGACTGTCGATACATTCATCCACCACATCAGACAGAAAATCGAGGATAAACCCTCTTCGCCCACGCATCTCATTACAGTGCCATGGTCCGGATACAAGTTTAAAAAGTAATACTCCTCAAGGATTGCCTGCCCAAATTTTTCCTTGTCCTGCGGAGACCCGGCAATTTCAGAAATCAATGGTTCGCTAACTCTGGTCGAGTTGAATAAGAAGAATCTCTTTTCAGTATTCCTTTTTGTCATTCTCCACCCTATTTAACAGACTTTTAACAAACTCTTCACATATTTTTGACAACTTTTATCTGAAATGGAACGAGATTATCTATGAAGGTGGAAAAAAGATTTCGTAAGATGGAGTGACCAAAATGATTTCAAAAGCAAAAGGATTCAAAGTTGACACGAGCCAGATTTTATTGAACATGCTCAGAGGATATTTTATGAGGAGAAGCCGATACGCGAGCATCCTGAGCGTCCCTTTCTGGAGAGCCTATTGGTTAACCATGCGTCCTTATCTGATTTTTGTTTCTGGAGCCGCGGCTTTAGTCGGGATGGCATTCATTGAAAAGCCCGATCCCTTCAAAGTGATAGTCGCTTTTATTCCTCTGTTTTTTTCCTACGGATTGGGACAGGCGCTCACGGACTGTTTCCAGATGGATACCGATGCCTACTCCGCTCCTTATCGACCATTGATCCAAGGGATTATTTCCCGTGGGCAGGTCATAATTATCAGTCTTTCCGGGCTCGCGCTCTCGGTATTGATTTTAGCAACCATCAACCCGGCGATATTGATTTTTGGAATTCTGGCTGTTATCGGGCTGCTCTCGTATACTTCATTCAAGAGAACTTGGTGGGGGGGGCCGTTCTGGAATTCCTGGATAGTGGCGCTGCTGCCTCTCATGGGAAGAGTTGTCGAGAGAGAAGTCCCGCTTCATAAAATCATCGGATTAAATGATTCGCAGTCCCTGGCTTTTTTATTAGCTGTTCTGGCTGTTTTTTTTAGCTATGCCAATTTTGTGATGATGGGTTATTTCAAGGATATCTCAGCCGACCGGAAAACAGGCTACAGAACTTTTCCTGTTGTTTTTGGCTGGAAGGCAGCCGCTGTTACCAGTGATAGCCTTGCTTTTTTAGCGGCTTTTTTTACAGGATGGGCCCTGTATGTCATCGGCAATTCCAATTTCATTGGAGTTGCAGTTTTTGTTCTTGGTCTTGGAGTGAGCCTGTACGCTCAGGTGAAAATACACACAGTCCAGGACGAAAACAAAGCGTTTGAGCCCATAACGAATGTGGTTCGTGCCTTCATCCTTTACAGCGCGGCTGTAGTCCTGACTCTCAAAATGGAATGGTTGTTTTTCTTCGTGTTGTTCTATCTGTTGTTTGAGTTTGCTTTGCGGAAAAGGCCCGAAGAAACACAGGTGTAAGACCATGCTTGTTTTATTGAATAAACATTCAAACAACGGCAGAGGCCTGAAAAAATGGGAGGAGTACAGGCCTGAATTGGAAGAGAAGTACATTCCTCGTGGGTATACGTTGATTTCCGATTTTGAAAGTTTCAGAAGATGCCTGTATCAGAAAGTGAAGAAGGGTGAACGGTTCTTTGTATCTGCCGGTGGAGACGGAACGATTCATTTTCTGTTGAATCAAATCATGCGGATAAAAAGAAGTATACGCAGGGAAGTTGTCATGGGAGCCATCGGCCTTGGGTCGAGCAATGATTTTCACAAACCTTACTCGGCTCGTAAACACAAGAATGGACGTGTACCAGTCAGGCTGGATAATGAGCATGCTGTGTCGCATAATGTCGGCCAGGTAGAATTCAAGGACGAGAATGGAAAATGGCAGAAAAAGTATTTTGTTATCAATTCGAGCATCGGGATTATTGCTCAGGCGAATTATCTATTCAATTCAAAGGAGAGAGTAGTCAGATGGTTGAAGTCTAGATGGGTGGAAGGAACTATATGGTATTCTGCTTTGAAGACACTGTTCGCCGCTCCGAATATCCCGGTAAAAATTAAAGTGGGGAAGGAGAGCATTTCAACTGAGATGACCAGTCTGAGCATGGTGATCAATCCTCATGTCAGCGGTAGTTTCTGTTACGATTTCAACCTTTCTCCCCAGAGCGATTTCCTGGGAGTTGCCCTGTGTGAGCGGATGGGAATCCTGTCCAGATTAAGAACGATATTCTCTTTGACTCGATCGAAATTCTCGGGCCTGCCGAAGACCAGAACCTGGAGGACGAACTCCATAGAGATTCATCCTTCCTCTCCTACACCTCTGGAGCTGGACGGAGAAGTCTATCTGGCCCGCCGGATTAAGGTCAAACTTCTCCACGGAGTCTTGAGGATCAGTCAATGATGAAAGATATTTTGGAAAACCTGATGATCGAGAAGATCGCCCAGAATTTTATCCGTGCGCCGCATCAGCGAAACAGGACGCATGAAGCGGATGCAGAGCTTTTAGACATTGGAGAGAAGAACGACAAGTATTTAGCTGTCACAACAGATGCTCTAGTGGAAGAAGTTGAGAGCGAGCTGTACGATGATCCCTTCCTCATCGGTTGGATGCTGGCCATGGCCAATTTCTCGGACTTGGCCGCTGTGGGTGCAGAACCTCTTGGTTTGCTTGTCACAATGAGCTTTCCGACCACCCAGGACGAATCATTCATAGCGAAACTGACAGAAGGAATCTCTGCAGCTTGTCAGCGCCTGAATACTTTTGTGCTGGGTGGAGACACAAATCAAGGACAAAAGCTCTTTCTCTCCGGATGCGCCGTGGGGCTCGTCCCAAAAAAGTCAACAATGACAAGAATAGGAGCTCAGCCAAAGGATAAACTCTATTTGACCGGACCCGCTGGTCTTGGAAATATTTTTGCCTTTTTGAAGTTGTTCGGGAAGGACAATCGGCTCAGAGAGTCTTTTTATCAGCCTGTGGCCAGGACGGATGAAGCGATGGTCGTCAGAGAATTTGCCAGTTGTTGTATGGATACGAGTGACGGGGTGTTCCATACTCTGGATTCGCTGATGAGATTGAATCGCTGTGGTTTTGTTTTATCCAACGACTGGGACAGGGTTTTGCATCCAGTCGCGAAGCAGGTGTGCAGAGCTCAACGCATTCCTCCCTGGCTAGTCCTGGCAGCTGTCCATGGGGAATTCGAGTTGTGTTTTTCAGTCAGGGCAACGGAGGAAAGAAAATTCTTGGAGGAGTCGGCAAAGACCGGATGGAAACCTGTTTTGATCGGGGAGGCAACGGCTGAAACAGGAATCCGCATCAAGACTCCTGATCGTGTCATCCCCATTGATACAGCTCGGGTCAGAAATCTAGCTCACACCTTCGGCTCTGATCCTGAGCGCTACATAAAGGAATTATTTAGCATTGCACGAATGGCCGGGATTTGATAGTTTTAACGCATGGGTTTTGAACGCGATCAGGAGACAATGAATGCTTGAGGAAAAAGTCACGATTATTACAGGAGCTGCGGGAGGGATCGGTTCTGCGGCAGCTCGTCTTCTGGCTCAACACGGAGCTGTTTTAGTCCTGACTGACATCCGGAACAAAGAGCTTCAGGAGTTGAGCGAAACAATCAAGGCATCGGGTGTCGAGGTTCTGGCTGTTGAGCATGATATCAGAGAGCCTGAATCTTGGATGTCTTTGGTTGAGAAAGTCAGGAAAAAATATGGAAGAATCGATATACTCATCAATAATGCAGGCGTCATCCAACCGGGAGAAGCGGAAAAAATCACCCTGGATGAGGTTCACCATCAGGTTTTCGTGAATTTTTTAGGGACTATGAACGGATGCCGAGCTGTTCTCCCGACTATGAAAGAGCAGGGCTCTGGAAAGATAGTTAATGTGGCTTCTCTAGGTGGAATTGTCCCTATGCCCGGCGAGGCTGTCTACAGCGCCACAAAATCTGCCATTCGAGGCTACTCTCTTTCTCTTCATGCTGAATTGCACAATTCCCCTGTTGGGATTGCTGTTGTCTGTCCCGATTCTGTGGATACTCCTCAGCTCGACTATGAACTCCAGTATGATGAGGCTGTGCTTTCTTTTATCGGAGACCCGATGAAACCGGAGAAGGTTGCGAAGGGGATACTCAAAGCCGTGCGGACAAAGAAGCCAGAAGTGCTGGTTCCTTCTGGAATGGGAATTATTTGCCGGATAGGCATGGCTTTTCCCAGACTCTACTTTTCTCTCCTGCCTGTTCTTGAGAAGATCGGGAGCCGCACCATCCAGAAAAGACGGAAAAAGAAACAGGGATGAGATAAGAAGGATTTGGTCGAGATATAAAGTATTTTTAATCAGGGGGGAGGAGAATGGACAACAGGCATGGCAAAGGGCTGACAATAGCGGCTATTCTGGAGTTGGTTTTAGCCGCCGGGTTCGTACTATTTTGGGTCGCTTTCTTTTCTGCTGATCTTGTGCAGATAAGCGATCCCCATTTAGAAGAAATCTATCTGGCTTTTGAATCTGCTTTTCCTGTGGCTGATGGATACCTTTCTGTAGTCCTTGTTATCGGTGGAGTGGGTTTACTGCGCAAAAAGTCATACGGCCGTTTGTTTTCCCTTATCGGAGGATCCTCCCTTATTTTTCTCGGTCTTCTGGATATCTCATTCAATACTCAACACGGCATCTATCTTCTTGGATTTGGTGAAGCGGCCCTGAATCTTTTTATTAACCTGATGTGCCTGGGTGCTGGCGTTTTTCTTATCCTGATAGTCTGGAAGCACAGACTGGATTAGAAAAGGGGACTGGCCTTTTTTCGGGGACTATCCCTTTCAGTCCTTACATTACAGAAAGAGAGGGACTGTCCCCCTTCTTGAAGAAAAAAGGCCTGTCCCCTTTTTTCTTTTTTTTGATTTTAACAAGACCGAATCCCAATGGCTCTAAGCCATGTCCCCTTTTTTCTTTTTAACAGATTTTTAACAAACTCTTAACAACTCTATGACAACTTTTATCTGGGGGAATGTTACATTATCCATGAATGAGGGAAACGTCATGATGTCAAATTTGGAGGGATTGAAAGTCCTGATCACCGGTGCTTCCTCCGGGATTGGACGGGCTGTTGCCTTCGAGCTTTCCCGAAAAGGAGCAAAATTAATATTGGCATCTCGCCGGAAAGGCTCTCTGAAAAAGGTGGCAGAAGGAATAAAATCGGCCTTTCCGGATGCTCCCCTCCCGTTAATTGTACGATGTGATGTCACCCGTAGACAGGACGTGAGAAGGCTTATGGAGAATAGTGTTCGCCAATTTGGGGGGATTGATGTTTTAGTCAATAATGCGGGTATTGGTGTTTACGGAAATGCTGAATTCACAGCCATGGAAGATTTCCGTGCGGTTATGGAAGTGAATTTCTTTGGAGCTGTCCAGTGTATGCAGGAAGTCCTGCCGATCATGAAGGAAACTGGGAAGGGACTCATCGTCAATATTACATCAGTTGCAGCCAAGCATGGCGTCCCCTTCTTGGGAGCCTACGGTGCCAGCAAGGCAGCTCTTGCGGTCTTCAGTCAGAGTTATCGAGCGGAACTGTCAGAAAGTGGTGTGTCACTGTTGATTGTCTATCCGGGTTATACACAAACAGACTTTTTTAAGAATGAGAAAAAGGTGGGCGGTGCCCGGCGTCCCCGCGGGCCGTATACTTCTCCTCTGAAGGTGGCAAAAGCCATTGTCAAAGCGATTGAGTCTAGAAAGCGGGACCTAGTCCTCTCCCTGGAAGGAAAAGCGCTGGCATTCACCCAAGACGTGTTCCCGCGTTTGGTTGAAAAAGCGATGGACAGAATTGCCTATCGGCTCAAGGAAAGACAGGAGGTGTTCCATGTCTAAACCCAAACTTCAGGTAATCGTCCTTTTCCAGAATCTCGGAGAAGAACAAGCATACTTTGCCCGCTCTCCGGCTCCGCCGCTCTCAGGTGCTCTGGTTGCCGGATTAACTCCTCCGATTGTTGAGGTGGATCTTCTTCACGAAATGGTTCGTCCTATCGATTACAACACGGATGCCGATTTTATCGCCCTCAGCTTCATGGATTATTGTGCCCCCCATGCGTACGAAGTCGCCAAGGAGTTCAAGAAGCGGGGAAAAATAGTCGTTGCCGGAGGGAAGTACGCGTCCACCTTTCCCCAAGATGTGATTCCCCATATGGATTCGATTGTAGTGGGAGAAGCCGAGCCCATTTGGCCTCAGGTAGTCGAAGATATGGTTAAGGGAAAATTGAAGAAGGTTTATGAAGCTCCCTATGCTCCCTCACTGGAGAATATCCCTCCACCGCGATACGACCTCATCGAGTCTGATTTTGCCGTCCCGGTTGTCACTGAAGCCACGCGAGGGTGCAAATACAAGTGCAGCTTCTGCCAGCTGACGATCCAGTCCACTCCGTTCCGCCTCCGTCCTATCGAAGATGTGATTCGTGACTTGACCTCAACCTCCACACTTCCCTTGCCTAAGCGTAAACTGGCGATGCTTCTGGACAACAATCTTGGTGGAGATATTGGATATGCCAAAGAGCTTTTAAAAGAGATTGCCAAGCTCAAGCTCTGGGGATTGGGAACGCAGTTTAGCTTCGACTGCCTCCACGACGATGAGTTTGTTGACCTTCTTGTGGAAGCCCGGTGCGGCATGGCCTTCATCGGGCTGGAATCTTTGAATGAACCGAGTCTCTCTTCAGTTCATAAAAAACAGAATAAAGTGAATGAGTACAAAGAGCTGTTTTTAAAGCTCAAAGAGCGCGGAATCCTGACCTTCACAGGCCTGATGCTGGCTCTGGATGAGGACACTCCGTCTTATTATGAAAGCCTGCCCGAGAAGCTTGATGAAATCGACCCGAGTTCCATACTGACCTCCATTTCGATCCCGATTCCTGGAACGCCGTTCCACAAACTGGTCGAGGCGGAGGGAAGGATATTCGATGACGACCTTTCTCACTATGAAGGGGACCATCTGGTCTTTAAACCCAAGAGAGTAGAGCCAGAAGAAGTTTTCGAGACTTTCCGCAGGATTAACAGGCATTTCTATTCATGGAGAAGTATACTTAGGCGCTGGTGGCGGTTTGTCACAACCATGAAAACAAAAGGCAGCCTTGGCTGGCGCCTGTTCCGGCCGCTACTTCTTTCCTCTATTCTCTTCAAATTATCTATTTTCCAGCGTGACCATGCGCAGAAAAAGGTGTATCCTGTTTCAGCATCCGAAGTGGCCTCGGTTGGATTGACCAGGCGAAAATCATTGGTGAAGGAGAATTGATTTCATGAGTCAGCGGAGTCAAACCTGGGAAGGGCTTGAACAAAAGGCAGAGAGTTGGGAGCATCCCTGATCCCTTCATGAATATTGATGTATTCATCCGTATCCGTTATATTTGTACAGGATGAAAAGGGGCGTTCAGTGAAAAATCGATTGAGGTGCATGTTTTTTTTATTCGCTTTCACATTATTCACCCTGATGGCTGGAAATATGCATGCAGATAATGAAGAGAACTCAAAGGAGAGAAACAAATCCATGAATGTATTCCCATTCATCATGTATGACTCAGATATCGGATTCGGGTATGGAGGAAAAGCGAAATTTGTCAATTATTTATCAAAAAAGGAGTCTTTTGACTTTTTTATTTTCAATTCCACGAAGGTAGAGAGAACTTACATATTCATTTTTTCCGTTCCGGACACTGAAATCCGCCAAGGGAAGACGTATCCTTTCTCTTTTGACCTGAAAGCCGAGTACAGCAAATACTTGAAATATTATTTTTATGGCACTGGATCGGATTCTAGAGAAGAAGATGAAACCGAGTTCACTTATGAAAGAAAAGAACTCCAGTTGAAATGGGGGAGAGGTTTCTCATCTCGATTTATCGTTGAATTATTCTATTCCTTCAAGAATGTCTTCTATTTTAATATTGATCGAAATAAGCCTTTTACGGATACTCTGGATGCAGTCGGGGAACAGTTTTCACCTTTTGCCTCTTTGGTTATCCGCTATGACAGCTCAGGCAGTCAGATTCACCCCAAAAAGGGATTGCGTTTGATTTTCCAGAATGATGTGGCATCGAAACTTTTGGGAAATAAAAATGCCAGTTTCCACCGTTTCACTCTGGATTTCAGGAAGTACACTCTCCTGTTCGGAAAGAATGATGTCCTGGCTTTTCGGACGCTGATTCAAAAAGTCTCGGGAGAAGCGATTCCTCTTTTTGAGATGTCTACTCTTGGTGGGGGGGCAGAGATGGACGTGATGAGAGGATATATAATGAACCGTTTTAACGACAAAGGAAAGTTCCTCGTCAATGCGGAGTACCGTTTCCCGCTCTGGAAGAAGTTGGGTGGAAACATTTTTCTGGATGGAGGCTCAGTCTGGCCTTCCTGGTCCAGTATCCGGCTGAATAATGTGGCTGTTGATGTCGGTTGGGGATTGAGGTATTATTTACAAAATTTTGTTGTCAGGTTTGACATGGGTTTCAGTGACGAAGGTATGAGAATTTACTTTAATTTCAATCATGTTTTTTAAAGCAGAATTTGATGCGCAACGAGAGCGATAATCTCTGTGTATGGCTTTTTTTGTATGGGCTATTCCTGGCATTCTTCCATCTCCTCCCTCCTTTCCTGACCCGGTTTTTTCTTTGGCCTTTGAGCTGGGGAGACACTCTTGATTTCTTCACTCCTTTTGCGGTCATTCCCTTTGCCTGTATACTCTATTCCCGTCTGAATAGAATTTCACAATCTTCCCCGAGTCCAAAATCTTCTTCTCATTCTTTAGACATCCTGGCAAAAGTCATTCTGGCCGG
>JASFPJ010000056.1:0-13820 GCA_050116035.1 Candidatus Aminicenantota bacterium
TACTTTCACAAGGAAAAGAGACGACCGTTGAAAACACTGCCGATTTAATAATCGAAATCCAGAAGAATGGGGGAGCATCGGGAGTGTTTTTTCAGATGAATGAGAAGGATGTTGAGGATCTCATGCGGCTTCCCTATACCATGCAGGGTTCTGATGGTGGAGTCCAGGTGAAAGGACGTGGTGTCCCTCATCCGAGAAACTATGGCACTTTCCCCAGGGTGATTTCCCATTATGTGAGAAAACAAGGAGTTATCTCTCTGGAAGAGGCTATCCGAAAGATGACTTCTCTCCCAGCTCAGACATTCAGGCTCAAAGAGAGAGGAATGATAAAAGAGGGATTCTATGCGGATATAACCATTTTCGATAAACACAAGTTTGAGGATAAAGCGACATTTTCCGCGCCGCATCAATACAGCCAAGGTCTCCTTTATGTTGTCGTTAACGGAGAACTGGTGGTGGAAAAAGGAGAATACACTGGAAGGCTACCCGGGATGATCCTCTACAGGAGGGAAAAATGATCGTAAAGAAAAATGCAGACGTGCCGGAGGCTCCGGTAAAGGAGGAGGAAGTCAAAAACGTTCTCCGAAGGATTCTCATCGGCCCTGAGGATGGCTCTCACAACATCATCATGAGACATTTTAAGGTTCTCCCTGAAGGCCACACTCCCTTTCATAGCCATAATCATGAGCATGTTGTGAAAATTGAAAAAGGCAAAGGGATTGTTGTTCGAGAGACGGGCGAGGAAGTCCCGGTCTCCCAGGGACAAAGTCTTCTTGTTGAAAGCAACGAGACACATCAGTTTAAAAATCCTTTCCCTGAGCCATTCGAATTTTTATGTATAATCCTTAATCCGGAAAAGGTGAGTTAGATAGAAAATGTTTCCGTCAGGCTAAGCGATGCAGGCAAACACAAACAAGGCGATTGAGTTTCTTCTGGCCAGAGGGAATCTGCCCATTCTTTACTGGCTGAAAAAAGACATCCTCGAAGTTCCAGTGGACAGGGAACACAAAAACCTGCAGAAATTTGCCGCGCGCATCAGGATTATAAAGAGCCAAAGGTCCAACGGAGGCTGGTGCAGGAGAAGATACGAAGGCGATCCTCGCTGGGAGAAGACATATTTTATTGTGGAGACGTTACGAAACGTACTCAAGTTACACAAGTACGGATGTTCTTATGAAGATGAGGAATTGAAGAGGGCGGTTAAATTCATGTTCTCCACTCAGACAAAATCAGGAGATTTCCGGGGAGCCTACTTGAATGAATTTGCTCCGACATACCATGCTTTGACTCTTGAAACCTTGTGTCTGTTCGGATTGGATAAAGACGAAAGAATTCAAAAAGGATTCAGATGGATCATTAAAAACAGGCAGAATGATGGAGGATGGGTCATCCCTTATCGAACAATTGACCAAGAGGAGCTTAAGAAGCGCTATAATTTTGAGGCTCAGTCGAAGCTTGAACCCATCAAGCCGGATAAATCACAGCCTTTTTCTCATCTTGTCACAGGGATGGTGCTTCGCGCCCTTGCCGCCTCTCCGACTTGGCGAAAGAGTAAGGAAGCATGGAAAGCCGGGGAGCTTTTGTTGAGCCGCTTTTTCAAAGAAGACAAATATGATGACCGATGGTTGCCTTCGTACTGGAAAGAGATAACATATCCATTTTGGGCGACCGATATTCTCAGCAGCCTTGATTCTCTGTCCACGATCGGCTTTCCAGCAGATAACGAAAAAATCCAGGGAGCCCTCGATTGGCTGATCAGCAAACAGGCCAAGCAGGGGTATTGGGAGGCTGGGAATAAAAAAACAACCCTGGAGGATCATCTTTGGGTCACATTCGCGGTTTTAAGAGTGTTGAAGAAGTTCGGGTTGTTTGAGATTTAAGTTTTCCCTGACATTCCCTTTTCAATGAATATGCTCGATTATACGTTCTTCCATGTCTCTTATGACAGTGAGAAGACGGGCTCGTGTGAGATACAGAGCCTGGTTCAATTTTTGCTCTTCTTTAGGATTTTTATGCTTCAGAGCGATATTCGTAAAAGAACTGTTTTTGTCAAAACAATTCATTATATTCGTGACGAGTTTCTTCAATGATTCTGAGTCAAATTCTTTTTTGGCAACGATTTGCTTCGATTCATCGTGATAATGCAAAAAGACACTGGCCCATTCACGATTTTCTCCGGCTCTCAACAGAACGGCGAGTTCGTTAAGAACAAGAGCCAGCTCTTCGACTCGCCATTTTTCGACTTTTTGCATAGCTCATAATCCTGAATTATTCATAAAATCGGCCGACTTCTGTGCATAAAATCTCTTAAGGAAGACTGATCATCCTATGTCGGCATTTTCTACCCTTCGGCGAGCAAATCTGACGACCTATTCATTAGATCAATGTCATCGCGAGCGAAGCGTGGCGATCTCAAAGTGTATCGCTAACTTCACGAGATTGCCGCTGTCGTTTCTCTCCTCGCAACGACGTCTACTTCGTTACAGCGCAAGCGCGGCGGACGACCACTTCATCACGAGCAATCGAAGAGAGCGTTGTGAACTCATCATTCATCGCGACCAGCATGAGACTGCCACATTCGCTACGCTCTTCGCAACGGAGTCTACGACACCCTCAACTCGTGAATAATCCACCTAAATAATGACAAAATCACCGAAAAAAATCGAGTGAAATTTTGAAACAGGATGATTATGGTGCTATCATGAATATCTCTTTGGACTGAATTTCATGAGATATTTCTTGTGTTTAGGCAGCAATCTAGGGGATAGAGGAAAAAATCTCGAACAGGCACATTCTTTACTGAGAAAAGAGGGAATCAGAATCATTCAATTATCTTCCGTTTATGAGACACAACCTGTGAATCTTCCTTCTCAGCCCTGGTTTTACAATCAGGTTATTGAGGTCAAAGCCGAGATTGCCCCTCTTGTTTTACTGGCTCTGATTAAAAGAATAGAAAGATCAATGGGAAGAAAAACGCCGATTCAAAAAGGGCCTCGAGTTATTGATATTGATATTCTGCTGGCTGAGGATAAAGTTATTCATACCGAGGAATTGAGCATTCCTCATCCGAGGTTAAACAAAAGAAATTTCGTACTTATCCCTTTTGCAGAGATATCTCCTAAGACGGTGCATCCACTTCTTAAAGAAAACATTCAGAATCTTCTGGAAAAATCGAGTGACCATTCAACTGTGAAGCCGGTTAAAAAAATGCATTTCCAGTAGCCGGTATTTCTCTTGGGCTCTAACCTTTTCATTGCGGATACAAAAAAGAGGGGAATTGCGAAAATATCAAACCATCCACATAAAATCTCATCTCAACGTCCCGGCGTTCAAGAAGAGATTCTGAACAATTCTCACTGCATGGAGTCAAAAAATAGGGAAAAAAATTTGCGTTAAACCTCAATATCGTTTATCATAATTGTTCATATATATATTTAATATTTTTTAGACTTGATGCAAAAATACATACATTTCATATTCATATTTCTAATCTCAACCATTCAGGCTTTGGCCGTTGAAATCAATGGTAAAGTCTTGAGTCTGAGGGGGAGTCCGGTCGCGAAGGCGGAGGTCCTTCATCGTCCAAGTGGGATTAAATCTTTAACAGATGCAGAAGGTCTCTTCGCTCTCATCATCCCGGATGATCCTAAAATACGCCTTGAAATCAATCATCCGGACTACATCGAGCAAGAGGTCATTCTCACAGAGAAAGACCTTCGGAAACGGATTGTCATCACGCTTATTCCCTACATCGTGCAGAGGGAAGAAGTGGTGGTGACAGCCATGAGGCATCCTGAGTCTTCTGCAAGCGTACCGGCTGCTGAAACAGTTGTGCTCACTGAAACCCTGGAAGAAGAGATGGCGGCGAACATCACAGAAGGGATTTCAACCATACCCGGAATATCCAGGATGGGTACGGGAGGCTTTTCCCTGGTTCCCAATATTCGAGGTTTGGCCAGACGGAGAGTGCTGATTTTAATAGATCATGCCCGGGTGACGAGTGATAGACGCACTGGGCCGAATGCCTCTTTTATTGACCCAAAAGATATTGAAAGAATCGAGGTTTTACGCAGCCCTTCATCGGTTCTTTATGGTTCTGATGCCATAGGCGGAGTTATCCACATTCTCACCAAGAATCCTTCTCTGCAGGATGGTGTAAGCGGAAGGATTAACGCGAAATACGGAACCATAAACCAGGAAAAAGGAGGAGGTGTAACGCTTGAAGGAAGCCGGAAGAACACAGGATTTTACCTCTCCTTTCAGGCGAATGACGCAGAGAATTATTCTTCTCCATCAGGAGAGATTCTCCAGTCCCAGTTCACTCAAGGAAGCCTCATCGGTAAAATCTCTCACGTGACTGATAAACGGGGAGTTTTTGTAAGCTTTTTCGGCTCGAGGGGGCATGACATCGGAAAAGCCAATCAGACGAGTTTGACACGACCCACATGGTATCCCAAAGAAAACCAGAATTATTTCCAGATTCGCTGGGATGAGAAGGAAGTGGGGAGGAACGGCGAGCTGACATTTCAAGCTTACCTTAATCCCAACTTTCTCGAGACAGTTAAAGAGAGACGGGATGAAGCCACAGGAGATAGAACTGAGGAATCCTACAGTAAGATTCAATGCCTGAATTTCGGTGCTCATCTTTCTTATCGAAAAAAAATTGGCGAGCATTTTCGGCTGTCTGGCGGCTTGGATTTCTACGGCCGGTTTTCAGTTGAATCGAGTACTAAAGAAACGGAGTATGATGCCTTAGGAAATGTTTCGAACGAACTGGAACAAAAGCCCTTTTCTCAAGGGAAAAGAATGGACACAGGGCTTTTTCTCTCTGCCGATTATTCTGGCATTAAAAATCTTGATTTAATCGGAGGGTTCCGGTGGGATAATATCCGGTTACAGGCTTTGCCAGGAGATACGCCTCCCGCATCTGAAAGTGAGTATACGGCATGGACAGGTTTTCTGGGAGGGTCATTCAAGCTGACAGATGAGATTGTGTTATTCGCTAACATCGCAAAGGCATACAGGGCTCCGAGCTTGAACGAATTATTTTATACAGGAATCACAGGAAGGGGCAGGATTATCGCTCAACCCGGCCTTAGGCCTGAGACCAGCTTTAACCTGGATGGAGGATTGAAATTCATCTTCAAACGTCTTTTTACAGGTTTCTACTTGTTTTACTATGAAATAGATGACCTGATTGAACGCTACATGATAGATCCGATAGATAGAATCCGCACCTACGGTAATGTCGAGGAGGGGCGGCTCAGCGGATATGAGCTGGAAGTGGAATATTATCCTATGCCGAAGTGGAAACTGTTTGGGAACATCTATTCATTTAAAGGGAAGAGTACAGTCACAGGCGAACCATTAAATGACATCCCCCCCTCACGGCTGTATATGGGAACGCGGGTGTGGTTTGGGCGTTTCTCCACTGAAATTAATGCAACTTTCCAGCTAAGAAAGGATGACACGGGTCCAGATGAAATGCAGTTCGGTCTTCCTGGCCATGAAATTGTCAACCTTAAGGCTAGTTATTATTACAATAAGTCTTTCCGGTTCTATCTTCTTCTCTCTAATCTTATGGACCGCGCATATATCGCAAGGCCCGATACGGATGCTGTCGAAGAACCGGGGAGAAGTCTTATATTCGGTTTGAGCTATTCGTTCTGAATTATCGACTAAGAATCCTTAACATAAAATAAGCGATAAGACTAAGGGTCATAAGATTTGGTGTTAGGCCTAATCTGTACAGGGAAGCCAAAGCTTAATTTTGCTTTCATCCACTGACCAGTACAAGGACTGATGCCATTTTCTTTTATTAAAGGAGGGAAGAATGAGATCAGTATCTTTTTTGAGGAAACCTCTACTTTTCTGTATTTTCATCCTTTTTTTCGCATTTATCTACACTCAGCAGGTCCAGTCTTACACTCTCGAAGACATCATGAGCTATGCGTTTCCGTCGAACTTAGTCGTGTCTCCAAAGGGTGCTTTGGTTGCCTGGGTGTTTAACTGGGAAGGAAAACGAAATATCTGGATCGCCCGAGGCCCGGATTATAGAGCGCAGCCGCTCACACAATATTCTGAAGATGATGGTCAGGAGTTAGGGCAGCTTGCATTCAATTTTGATGGAACGATAATCGTCTATGTGAGAGGCGGATCGGCGAATCGGGCTGGAGAAATTCCCAATCCCACCTCCAACCCTGAGGGCGCAGAACAAGCCCTCTGGGCCGCAAAAGTGGAAGGCGGGGAACCATGGCGACTCACACAGGGAAGCAATCCTGTCCCTTCCCCAGTTGAAAACCAGATGGTTTACAGTACAAGAGGACAGATTCGTCTGGTTTCTCTCGATGAATCCCCGAAATCCAAACTCCTTTTTAGCGCTCGCGGACGGAACGGTTCGCCAGCCTGGTCTCCGGATGGTACCAAGCTCGCTTTTGTGAGTTCCCGAGGAGACCATAGCTTTATTGGTGTCTATGACTTGCAGAACAAGCTCATCAGCTGGATGTCGCCTTCTGTGGATAGAGACGGTTATCCGGTGTGGTCGCCCTGCGGCAAAACCATTGCATTCATCCGTTTTCCAGGCTCCATGGGAACTTCTTCTTACAGGTATGGACAGAAATTCTCCCTATTGGTGGCTGATGTGGAAACCGGCAAGGCAGTTGAGATTTGGCAGTGTCCGAATGAGACCGGAGGATTTGCCCAGTACTATCCTGCAGAAACTCTTCGCTGGGCTGCAGAGGAGCATTTGGTTTTTTATTCAGAACATGAAAAATGGATGCATCTCTACTCTATTTCGGTCAAGGAAAAGAAACTCGTCTGTCTCACTCCTGGAGAGTACGAAGTGGAGGAAAGCTTTCTTTCTGCGGATGGGAAAACTCTTATCTTCAATTCCAATTCTGGCGACATTGATCGCCGGCACCTCTGGTCGGTTTCTGTGACGGGGGGAAAGGCAAAAATACTTACACCCGGAAAAGGAGTCGAATGGTCACCCGTCGTTGTTCCTGGCGCAGATGACCTAATCTTCTTCTGTTCCACTGCGTTTCAACCCGCCGCACCAGCAGTCATGACAATGAAAGGAAAGAAAAGGCGTTTAATCGCACCCGAAGCCATCCCAAAATCCTTCCCGATGAAGGAATTAGTTGAACCTCAGCAGGTTGTGTTCAAAGCTCCAGATGGATTGAAGATTCACTGTCAGCTGTTTCTACCCAAGGGGGCAAATCCTGGAGATGGGCGACCTGCCGCGATCTTTATGCATGGAGGTCCAATCCGCCAGATGCTTCTTGGCTGGCACATGCGTGGGTATTACCATAATGCGTACGCACTGAATCAATATTTGGCGCATAAAGGATATGTCGTTCTTTCTGTCAATTTCCGTTCGGGTATCGGATATGGATTCGATTTCCGAACAGCTCCAGACCAGGGTCCCCGAGGCGCGTCCGAATACCAGGATATCGTTGCCGCCGGCCGGTACTTGCAGGGCCGGCCTGAAGTCGACCCCGGTAAGATTGGACTCTGGGGAGGCTCATACGGTGGTTATCTCACCGCTCTTGGCCTGGCCAGAGATTCAGAGTTATTCGCCGCAGGAGTGGATCTGCACGGCGTCCATGACTGGGCATTAAGAGGTAGACGGCGGAATGGTGGAGGATGGGGAATTCAAGGAGAGGACCTGATGAGTTCTGCCTACCAGTCTTCTCCTGTGGCGGACGTTTATTTCTGGACTTCACCTGTCCTGTTTGTCCATGGAGATGATGACCGGAATGTCGATTTTATCCAGACGACCGACCTTGTTCAACGCTTGAGACAACTGGGAAAGGCCCATACAGAGATTCTTATTTTTCCGGATGAAGTCCACGGATTTCTACTCCATCGTGTCTGGTTAGAAGTCTATAATGCCGCCGAAGATTTCTTCGACCGGTTCCTCAAAAATACAGAGAAATAATTTTTTATTTTCATCTTAATATTGGAAGACAGGGCCGGGCGCTCTTTTTATTCTTTTCTCAAGCCATAATCCCTACCGGCTCAATCCTTAAATATCTTTAATCCATGCCCGCGTAGAAAATGGAATTGAAGAGGAGTTTGAACGTTCCATAAGGCTGAGCCCGGTAATGAACCGGGAAACCCAGAAGGATTATCTTTCCTTTTCCGTAAGGAACATCCAGTACAGTGGCTTTCTGGCGGATGATTCTATCTCCATGAATCCACCCGCTCATCAAAGGATTCTCCTCAGGATACTTGGCCGCACTCAGGGGCTGTTTCTTTGAGTCAAAGGAAGGCGTAATGGCAAAGGCACAGCCGCTATCGAACACTGTGCCCGCCTCTTTGGGCATGCCGTAAGCCAGCGGATGACTCGCATCAAATTCCATCCGGAGGATAGATCCGTCACAGATAAATTCTCCTCTTTTGATTTCCTTTAAAACGTTTCGAACAGGAATATCGAAGTACTCAATCGCAAAGTTGCAGGAACCGTTCATGAAGATGAGAGTGCCCCCGTTCTCCACAAACAATTTCAGATTCCGAACTCCGTTGGTTGTGATTCCTCCGACGTACTTGGGAGGCATGGTTCCTTTGGTATGCCCATTCACTACAGATTCGGGCCGGCGAGTGTGGGGCATGATGATCACATCATAGTTTGCGTTGAGGTTACCGGCTCGAATATCCGCATCGTGGATGCTGGAGTAGGAGAATTCATGATTATCCAGGATCAGTCGTGTCCAGCCTTCGTCTGCGTTGGAAACCCAGGATTTATACATCCCCAATCGCACCGGTTTGACACTGGCCGATTTTACTTTGGGTGCCTGAGAGACAGCAGTAATTTTCAGGTCGAATTCCTTGGCCAGCTCATCCATTAAGGTTCTCTTGACATTCGCGGCGGGGACGATGATCGTTCCTTCAGAGAAGCGGCGGCCTTGGCTCGAAAACGACTCCTTGGCTCTAAGGATTTTCCCCCCTTTATTCAAGATTCTGTTCATGGCTGCGTAGGCTGCATTTTCTTCGTTTCGTATAAGATAAGAGTGACCGGGCTTGCCAGTGATACTGCCAGGTTGAAGCTTGACTTTGTTCAACCGAGTCATCTGAGTTTCAACAAAAGAATTGGCTGAATAAACCTTCACTCCGAACTGGTAGGGGAGAGTCCAGCCCATCATGTCGTATGACTCAAACGGAGCTCCTTCAAACTGGATGGGCCGGATAAGACCCTGCCATAAGTCCGGATACTTCCTAAGGTCTGGGTAATCCTGCTCTTCGAACACATTCTTGATGAATAGGGCAAAAGGCTGAGTCATCGGAATAATATGGGTTCCAGCCGGATATTTGATCCCGTCGCAAGAGAATGATTCCTCGCTCTTATACACATCTATTCCGAGGAGGATCATGCGGTTGAGAAGAAGCGATGCGGTTCCAGGATCGTGCTGTTTTTCAGGGATTATCCAGGCGTAAGGAGGCTCTTTTCTGAACCGATTGATCACATCCTTTCCCATCCTGTATTTGTTGAAGAGAAACTCTTCTTTATATTTGGATGCCACATCGAGAACAGCCTTGGATGCTGTCAAACAGTAATCTACAGCATCCCTGAGCCTCCACCAGCCTCCCTTCCAGGGATTCGGGTAGAAGGCCGCCATGGTCAGGTCCCTGTACTGCTGAGGAAAATCCCGGATGGTGTAAAAATAAGGAGTGGCATAGCGGTAGAGGGCGGTTTCTGTAAGGATGGATATGATGTTATGGGAATCCACCACCTGAGTCACATAGCCCGGATACCAAGTGTCGAAAATAAGCCTGGAGATAGCGCCTTCTTTTCCCTCCTCGTCAAAGGCCGCGCCCATGGCAGAGCCGACCAGATTCTGTCCGCGGACAACCAGAGGATGAACGTTGGGATTGGTGGGTTCAGAGTTGGGAGGGGTCCAGATTCTGGCCGGGAAGGGGGCAGTCTGGTGGTGATTATAGAGAATCACAGGGTACCATTCTTTATTGACCAGCTTAGTCAGGATTTGTGTCTCCACAAGATTGGCGACATAGGAGTCGCGGTTATTGTCGTGTCCGGCATATATATGATACAGCCAGGGCATGCGGGAGACTTCGTAAGGCGTTCCCACGTTGGGATGGTACCATTCTGCCAGGAGATTCATGCCATCAGGATTAGCAAAAACAAGGACAAGGATGACATCTTTGAGGATTCTGAGCGTTTTGGCGTCCTGGGCTGTGACAAGGTCATAGGCAAGCTGGATATTATGCTGGGCCGGAGCGCATTCGGAAGCATGGAGCCCCCCATCGATATAGACGATGGCTTTTCCTTCCTGAGCCAGCTTTCGGGCTGCAGAATCAGAGAGGCCCTTGGCAAGGGAGAGCCTCCGGATTGTCTGTTTGTACTTATCCAGGCTGCTCATGTTTTCCTTTGATGAGATAACCGCATAGGTCATGGTTTGTCCCATGGATGTTTTTCCTTCATCGAATAACTGGATTCTTTCTGAGCTCTCATCGAGTTTCTTGAAATATTCTATGGCCTGCCTGTAAGTGGCCAGATGGTAATCCGCTCCCACTTTAAATCCAAGGATCTCTTCAGGCTTTGGAATGTTCTGGCTGAAGGCTGAAGAAACCAAAATGGATACAGTGAAAACAAGCGAGATAATAATGGCTGGAAGTTTGCATTTTTTTTGAATACACATGGATGCCTCCTGTTAAAATGCGTTTTTTATATGACGAATAGAATATCCTATGCCTTCGTCAAGAGTTAGAGAAACGACATCGAACCGACACTCTATTTCATGAAGATTATTCTTTGTTAAGAAACCTTGAGCAATCTTTTTAATCTGCTTTTGTTTAGACAAAGTGACAGATTCTTCAGGCAGACCGAAATCTGTGCTCCTCCTCGTTTTGACTTCAATAAAGACAAGAGTGCGTTTGTCATACGCCACTATATCGATTTCGCCTCTGAACAAGCGAAAATTCTTAGTGACGATCTTGTATTTTTTTTCTTCCAAGAAGCGAAGAGCTGCATTTTCGCCCGATTTTCCTAGGGCATAGGGTGTGATTTGGTTTCCTTCCAATCCTGGTCGCTTTTCTGTCGGTTTGATAACCCGGTTCTTTTTAAAAATTACTTTCTCCGCTGAAAATTCTGACTCACGGAAATATGAGGCTGATTCCAACGCATACTTAATGGTCTCCTTTGAGTCTTTTCCAGCGAACTCCTTTTTTTGTGTCCTCTAGAACGATTCCTTGCTCAAGCAGATCATCCCGAATTCTGTCGGCCAATTCATAATTTTTTTCCTTACGGGCCTTCTCTCTTTCCTCGACTCTTTTCATGATATCCGCAGGAAGAAGTTCTTCTTTTTCTTCCGGAAGAACAGCCAGGACAGTGTCGAGAGAACGGATGAATTTCCTCAGCTCTTCAGCATCCTGGCTATAAAGTTTCTCTTTGGCTATCAGAGTATTGCCCTCTCTGATCAGATCAAAAAGAGCTCTCAAAGCCACAGATATATTGAGGTCATCACTCAGTCCGTCTGTAAAATCCTTCCGCGCCTTTTTGATGATTTTTGAGATATCCTTGTTTTCTCCCTCTTTGAAGGGATGATTCTTCAGTTCATAAAGGAAATCGTTTATCCTCTGGAGTGATGCGTTAGCCTGCTCAAGAGCTTTAAAAGTAAAGTTGAGCATCTTGCGGTAATGGGTCGAAATAAGGAGGAATCGGAGGACAGATGGATCGACATTCTTGTCGAGCAGATCCTTCATCGTGTAAAAATTGCCTTTTGATTTTGACATCTTTTCGCCGTCAACGATAAGGTGGCGGCAGTGGAGCCAGTAATTGACGAACTTTTTCCCGAAATAGGCTTCAGATTGGGCGATCTCATTCTCATGATGGGGGAATATATTATCCGTTCCTCCACAATGAATATCAAAGGTCTCGCCCAAGTATTTAGAGCTCATCACTGAGCACTCGATGTGCCAGCCCGGCCTGCCCGGACCGACCTCAGTCTCCCAGAAAGGCTCGCCTTCTTTTTTGTGTTTCCACAAAGCAAAATCATTGACGCTGTCCTTCTCGTACTCGTCTGATTCAACTCTTTCCCCAGGCTTGAGTTCTTCGAGATTGACCTTTGAGAGACGTCCGTACTCCGGAAACTTCGCAATGCTAAAATAGACTGAGCCATCCTTCTCGTAGGCATATCCCTTATCGAGCAGCCCTTTTATCATCTTGGCCATTTCCGGGATGTGTTCGGTGGCACGTGGATAATAATCGGCTCTGGCGATGCAGAGCCTATCGATGTCCTCGAAGAACGAATCTGTATATTTTTTTGTGTATTCCTGGAGTGTGACTCCTTCTGCATTGGCTCCCTTTATTGTCTTGTCGTCAACGTCCGTGATATTCATCACATGAGTGACTTTGTAGCCCATGAACACCAGGAATCTCTTGAGCAAGTCCTCGAAAACATACGCCCGGAAATTGCCGATATGGGCATAATCATAGACAGTGGGTCCGCAGGTGTACAGCTTGACTTCTCCCTGAGTCAACGGATGAAATGGCTCTAGCTTTCCACTCAGCGTGTTGAAGAATCGAATCATGATTTCCTATTATTAAAGATTACTATCTCTAGAGTCAATACATAAAAGGGGACGTTCCCCAAGGTGCCACCTCTCATATCTAGATTTTAAAAAGCGCATATAGAATTCCAAGAAGAAAGATATGATTTATCCACTTTTACATGCCGTGGATGAGAGTCTCCTCGAAAAAAATCAAGCAGAGGTGGTACCTTGGGGAACGTCCCCATAGTGTCATATTGATTTTATTGACCGGGCAAGGCAATTGTGTAATAATTTTTAAACTCAGCCGGTCGTTTCACTCATGAAAACTTTAATAGGAATTCGAAGAGAAGATAAAAATCCTTGGGAAAGAAGATCTCCCTTGATTCCGACTCATGTGCGGGAGATTATCCAGAATAATCCCATAGACATACAGCTTCAACCATCCTCAATCCGTGTCTTCCCGGACGAGGATTATCAAAAAGAAGGAGCCAGGATAGAAGAAGATCTCTCTCCCTGCTCGATCATTTTGGCTGTCAAAGAAATTCCTCTTCATTTTTTCAAAAAGGATAAAGTGTATATTTTCTTCTCTCATACTATAAAGGGACAATCGTACAACATGCCTATGCTCAAGAAAATGATGGAGCTGGAATGCACATTGATCGATTATGAGAGGATAGTTGATGATAAAGGCCAGAGGCTGCTTTTTTTCGGCGAGCAGGCAGGTCAAGCTGGGATGATCGATACGTTGTGGGCATTAGGCCAGAGGCTGAATCATGAGAAGAAGGAAAACCCATTTTCATCGATAAAACAGGCGTTCCATTATGAAAGTCTGGTTGAGGCCAAAGAAGAGATTGAAAGAGTCGGATGGAAAATCCATGAAAAAGGCCTGAATCCCTCATTGGTTCCTCTGGTCTGTGGATTTGTCGGATACGGTCATGTTTCCCTAGGAGCACAGGACATTTTCGACCTTTTGCCTTTTGAAGAGATCCAACCGGGAAATATCGCATCCCTATTTGAAGAAAAGAATTATGTATCCAATAAACTCTATAAAGTTGTCTTTAAAGAGGAGAACTTGGTTGAACCTATTGAACCGAATGTGAGGTTTGAACTCCAGGACTACTACGACCATCCCCAGAAATACAGGTCAGTCTTTGATTCCTCCCTTCCTTTTTTTGCTATCCTCGTTAATTGTATCTTCTGGACGCCTGACTACCCGCGATTTGTCACAAAAGAAAGCCTGAAACAGTTATTTCTGGAGAATGTCAGACCTCGTCTCCGTGTGATTGGTGATATATCCTGCGATGTCGAAG
>JASFPJ010000057.1:0-13798 GCA_050116035.1 Candidatus Aminicenantota bacterium
GAGAAATTCAGATGGAGCCATCTCTGGGTCTATGACATCGCAAAAAAAGAGGCCATGCGACTCACGGAGGGTAATTTTACAGTGAGCGATGCCCACTGGTCTCCCGATTCAACCGCGATCGTCTATGTTTCCCGGGTCAACACCAAGGTGGATGACAGCTGGAACAGCGATGTCTGGGTTGTTGACCTGGAGACGAAAACTCCCAAAAAGCTGCATGAAAATCCTGGAAGCGATTCCAGCCCTCGGTGGTCGCCGGACGGCAAAACTATTGCTTTTGCATCACATCCGTATGTCGGGACGAACACATGGTACAGCAAGCTTTATCTCATGCCTGTCGAAGGAGGGAAGCCCAAGGTGCTGCTCAAGGATTTTGACCGGGATCTTTCGTCTCCCATCTGGTCTCCTGATGGGAAAAAAATATACTGGGGAACAGGTGACCGGACGACGAGGAACCTTTTCTCTGTGGATGTCAGGTCTGGGAAAGTGACCAAAATTGAAGCTCCTCGCGGCTCGAATTCCGGATGGGATCTCTCCAGGGATGGAAAATCATGGGTCTGGTCACATTCCAATTCAAGCTGGCCCGGTGAGATCTATGCAGCGGATTTGAACTTCAAAAACAAAACCCGGCTGACAGATGCCAATCCCTGGCTGCGTAAAGAAAAGATAAAGCTGACTAAAGCCGAAACCATTCAGTGGAAAAACAGCGATGGACAGTGGATCGAGGGTGTTCTGACCTGGCCTGTGGATTATAAGTCCGGCCAGAAGTATCCTCTTATCCTGCATCCTCACGGCGGGCCCAGCGGCGCGGTCACCGAATACTTCAATTCAACCAATCAGTTCTTTGCCGGGAATGGCTTCATGATCCTCCAGCCCAATTTTCGCGGGAGCTCGAATTACGGACAGGAATTCCTCAATGCCAACCGAGAAAAATGGGGGATCGTTGATTACGACGACTGCATGACCGGTGTGGATTTTTGCATCGAGAAAGGCTGGGCGGATAAGAACCGGCTGATTTGTTATGGATGGAGCTACGGTGGATACATGAGCTTCTGGATTGTGACACAGACCGACCGCTTCAAAGCAGTCTCTCCGGGTGCGGGCCTTCCCAACCTGTACAGCATGTACAGCACAACGGATATTCCTCGTTACCTGGCCTGGTTTTTTGGAACGCCCTGGGATAATGAAGATATCTACCGCAAGCACTCGCCCCTCCGTCATGTGAAGAACGTGAAGAGTCCCGTGTTGATCCTCCACGGGGCAAACGATGCTCGGGTGCCGCCGACGCAGGCCGTCGAGTTTTACCAGGCTTTACGCGATCTGGGGAAAGATGTCACCTTTGTCCGGTATCCGCGTGAGGGACATGGAATCAGAGAACCCAGGCATCAACTGGACCGTTTAAGGCGGTACCTCGAATTCTTTGCCAGGCATGTCAACCTGACTCCTATCAGCGAGAAAGAGGAGAAGAAAAAAGAAAAGAAGTGAGACCTTTAACCTGAATTCAGTGGGGAGCCTCCCTCATTCATGCACCCCAGCCTTCCCTTGTATTGAAGATATCTTTATTTGTCATTCGATCAAATATTGAAAAACATGTTTAAATATTGACAAACATGTTAAATCCGGTTTAATATTTCTAAATTAGAAATAAATTGTTTAAACATGGGAAAAATATGAGAGTCTTAACAAAATTAGAAGAGAATGTCTTGCTCACCATTCTGAAATTAAAAGATGATGCCTATATCGTTTCTATCAAAGACCAAATAGAACGCTTCACGAGTAAAAATATGTCTTTTGGCGCACTCTATGTTTCATTGAATAGACTGATTAAGTATGGGTACCTTGAAAGCTACGTTGGTGAGTCATCCTCAGTCAGAGGCGGCAAAGCCAAAAGGTACTATAGATTAACAAAAGACGGGATATTAGCTTTGATGAATATTCGACGACTCCAGAGGCTTATGTGGAAAGATTTTGATAGTCTTGCCGATGAATGGATAAAAACATGATGAGGAAAAATAAAGCCAGGCCTCCCCGAATGGGTCAATGGATACTGAAGAAAATTCTGCCGTCTGAAGAAAGGCGTTATTTGGTAGAGGGAATTGAAGAGAGATATGTGCGCGAGTTCAAAAATAAAGGGCGGATTTCGGCATTATTTTGGTACCTTAAAGACATTTTTTGTACGATACCTTATCTGATTATCGATCGCTTTTCAGGGAAAATTACAATGTTTAAAAATTATCTCAAGATCGTATTGCGAAATACGCGCAAACAGAAAGCCTATACATTGATCATGATTGTCGGATTTGCTATCGGGATGGCCTGCTGTATCCTTATCTTCCTCTACATTCAATTCGAACGCAGTTATGACGACTTTCACCTGGATGCAGACCGCATTTTTCGGGTGGCGCTGGCCTGGCACACATCCGACACCGTTAATTACTGGGCAACGATCAGCACGCCGGCAGCTTGGGAACTTAAAGAAAAATATTCCCAGGTCGAGAAAGTGGCGCGCATCAGAAATCGGGGAACTCAACCTGTGGCCTGTGAGAAAAAGCTATTTTATGAAGACGGCTGCTTGTATGCCGATCCCGGAATATTCGAGATTCTTTCCATCCCCGCTGTTGAAGGAAATCCAAGAGCTGCGCTCAGCCGTCCGGGAACCATAATCATTACCCAGAGCATGGCCACAAAATATTTTGGAAATGAAGATCCCCTCGGCCAATCAATCCGAATCGGAAATGATACTCTCGAGATTGCCGGAATCATTACCGATCCCCCAGCAAACACTCATTTGAAATATAAATTTATCGGCTCATTGCTTTCGTCAGATCCTCCCTTGAAGGATAGCTGGGGAAACATCGCCTATCACACGTATATCAAGCTCAAGCCTGGAATCGATTGGAAGACTTTTGAAGCCTTGATCAGCCATATGGCGGATCCTTATACGCAAAAATATTTTAAAGGAAGCAACAAGGCCCACATTTACTACCTGCAACCTATCCAAGAAATCCATCTTCATTCGAACATCCGTCGTGAGTTCGAGCCGCCCGGCAATCCCTCGACAATGAATATTCTTGCTTTTGTCGCCGCACTCATCTTTTTTATTGCCTGTCTGAATTTCATCAACCTGACCACAGCGCGCTCGAGCCGCCGGGCCATAGAGGTAGGAGTGCGAAAAGCCATAGGGGCGCAGAGAAACCAGTTGATTTTTCAATTTATAGGAGAGTCCGTTTTCCTGCTGATGATAGCCCTATCAGCAGCCTTAGTGCTGGCGGCGGCGGCTGTTCAGCGTTTTAATTCCCTGGCCGGCACCGCATTTAGCCCAACGAACCTCCTCCAGCCGGGTCTGCTTTTGAGACTTTTTTCTCTGATGATTTTTGCCGGGATTTCAGTGGGCTTTTACCCTGCTTTTTTCCTTTCTTCATTTAAACCGATTTTTGCTTTAAAAGGATTAAAGCACAGCGGTTCCTCCCGATATTCCCTGCGGAAAATACTGATTGTCGGGCAATTGTTAATCTCCGTGGGCTTGATTATCTCTACCCTGGTCATCCACAAACAGATCCGCTTCATGAAAAACCAGTATCTGGGATTCGACAAGGAGCAAAAGCTTATTATACCAGTAAGGGGCGGTGTCTCGATCAGGGATAACTACCCAATTGTGAAAAGCGAATTAACTAGCCATGCCAACATAAAGGGCGCAACTGTCTCTTCGAGTGTGCCGGGACTGTTCTGCCGGATTACCGGTATTCTTTTAGAGGGAGAAGAATTGAAGGATGAGCATCGGTTTTACTTTTATAGTGTGGACTATGATTTTATTTCAGAATACGGCATCGAAATCATTGCCGGCAGATCGTTTCACGGCGAAAAAAGTGCAGGCAGCTCCGACGGATACATCATTAATGAGACTGCTCTGGCAGAGCTGGGATTGAGCACGCCCGAAGATGCTCTCGGCAAGAGGATCATTTGGGAAGGAGGTCAGGAAATCATTGGGGTAATCAAGGATTTTCATTTCAGTGGGCTTCAGACCAAGATCGAACCGTTTTTTTTAGCGGTCAGACCCGATTATCGATATATCAGCCTGACTGTAAGCCCTGAAAATCTTGAAAACACCATCAGATTTGTCGAAGGAGTGTGGAAAAAATTCTTTCCCGGAAGCATTTTTGAGTACTTTTTTCTCGACAAAGAATTTGACCGCCAATACAGGTCCGAGGAACAGATAGCCCGGATGTTCAATGTATTTGTCGCCCTGGGTATGTTTATCACTAGTTTAGGTATATTCGGCTTGATTTCCTACTCTGCAGAGCAGCGAACTAAAGAGATCGGTATTCGCAAGGTTATGGGGGCGTCAGGAGGTCATATTCTGATACTCCTCCAGAAAGAGTATATTCGATGTGTATTGACGGCCAATGTTATCGCCTGGCCCGCTGCTTATTTCGCCATGCATTTCTGGCTTCAGAATTTTGCCTATCGTGTCAACATTGGGCTGGGGCAGTTTCTCACGGCCGCTGTTCTGACGGTATTATTAACCCTGCTTACAATCAGTTACCAATCCATCAAAGCCGCCACAGCCAATCCGGTCAATTCGCTGCGGTATGAGTGAGTATTTATAGCGGAAAATCTCATTAGGGCTGAATAGCGGAAACCAATCGCCGAGAGCCCTGGTTTCCCATTCACTACGCTTGCTGTGCTTCGCTCGCAATGACACCAGAGTGGGATCGCCGCGCTGCTCCTGCAATGACGATTGAAGAGTTATTGTTCTCCGGGCGCTTTGATTCTGTCTCTTTTGGTCAAGCTCTCTAATTTATTTCAGAACGATTGTTTTCGTGTGTTTGCCACCTTTTGCGCAATCGAGTTTGACGGTAACATTCCCTTTGCCTTCAACCAGTAAGTGATATTCGACTTCGCTCCTTCCTGGAATCCCATTTGTCAGCTTCAGGTTTTTCAGATCCTTCTGGTCGATAAAGGTTACATCGCTGTCCGCCGCTCCGCGGCCGCGGAAGTAACGGCGGTATCGTGCAGGTATGCCTGCAGGCATGCCCGTTCCCGCGGCTCGGCCGGCGGCGAGGACTTTAATCTTGCCGTCGATCGATAGAGTATCCGGCGGCTGAACCATGTTTGAGACGGCAGCCGCAGACATGGTCGGCATCAACCGCTCATTGTACAGAGTCACTTTCAAGCGGTAGAGACCTGAAGCAATTTTTTCCGCACTCACATTTTTTATTGAAGGCAGAGGCATCTCGTCTGCATGGAGCAGGCAAAAAGCCATGTTTCGATGACAGAGTTCTTCCAGCAGCCAGGAAGGGGGAACACGTCCGCTCAGTTTGGTCGTGTCGCGGTCAATTGTGACCTTTCCGAGCTGGGGATGATCGATCTGGTGCATGGAAATGGCTGTATTGTCCATGTCGATGTATTTATCGAAGAACTCTTCCTCTTCCTGTGTGATGTTCCCATCTTTATCCAGGTCAGCCCTGGATGTCCACAGTTCGTTAGAGAAGGAGTAAATACCGAGTTGGTCGTAAGTGAAATCGATAAAGCCGCCCCAGACAGTATACAGATCCTTCCAGATGATAATGTAGTCGTAATCCTCAATTATTTTTTCGCCTTTCTTTCCAATCTCATCCAGAACCATAAGGTCGCTTCTGGGAAGCTCCCCGTGGAGTTGGGCTCCGGGATTCCGCAGGATCATGCCGCCGGTGTTGTGAAAGGCCTGGACGCCGGCAATATTCGGATGCGCATAGAAGAAGTCTCTGGTGTGCTGGGATTCTGGCCAGTAAAACGGATATCCCCCAGCGCCGCGCTGGATGTAGTTCGGCTGCCAGTAGGAGGGCCAGTCGCGGTTGGCGTCATAGCCGCCTCCACCGTCCTCGTTGTAACGGCCGTCACCGTCGTTATCGATTCCCTCGCTGGCGATGTACTTATAATCACCCAGTTCATCCGGCTTACCCTTGATATTCTTCTGGATCGGGACCAGCCGGTCGCCGATATCACTCAGGCGATGTGTTCCCTTACCGGGTGCAACCTTGATATACATAGCGCCGACTTCTCCGTCGCCATCCAGGTCTTCTGGCCCGTCCTCATCATAGAGTCCGTCGCTGTCGCTGTCCATCGGGACCTGCCCTGAGCGGGCACTGCCTCCGGAGTGAAGCCACAGGTCGCGGCCATCGGGATTGACTGAGGGGAAGATGTAGAAGACGCGTTCATCGACCAGTTTTCTGATTGTATCGTTGGTGTTGTAGTTTTCCATCAGATACCAGATGGTGTAGATCCCGACTTCACCCCCCTGAACCTCGTTGCCGTGAATATTGGCGTCCATGTACATCGCGCATTTTTGCATTTCATTTCCCGTATCAGGATTATTGATCGTCATGTACCAGATCTCGCGTCCCTGAAAGGACTTTCCGATAGAGCGCAGTTTCAAGAATTTGGGATAGGCTTTTTCCAGCTTGCGTAGGGCCTCTTCCACTTCCTTCCAGTCATAGTAGTGATTGAAGGACAATTCGACCTTTCTTGTATTCCATTTTCTCGGGAAAAATTTCTGTGCTGCGATGAGGGAAGCACTCATTGTAATTATTAGCACTACAAGTGCCAATATCATCACTTTTTTATTTTGATTGATTTTCATTTCATTCACCTCCCGCCTTTATTTGAGGACAACCGTTTTCTTGGTTGTCCCGCCACCGTTCAGGGCCCATAGAGTGACGTCGATCTTTTTTCCTGGAGGAGAAATGATAACCCACTTGAACTCTTTTTCGGCTCCAACGGCTAAGGATGACGTGTCATTCCGCTTATTGCCTCCGAAAAGCTTCATGCTCTTATCGTCTTCGAACTTCAGCCTCAACATGATCGAATTGATGTTACGGGTTCTCTGCCCCATGGCTGTCTGGTAAGGAAATTTCCCTTTGTTGTGGATCTTGATCTTCAGCTCGAAAAGATTAGAGGATAGCTTTTTCACTTCCGGTGCATCCATCGTGATCTCGGCGAATTGAGACGCCAGGTAAAGAGCAAATTCCGCATGACTCTTGCTTAAAGCTGGAATCTGGTCGGCCGGTGGGTTGACACGCAGATAAGGCTGGAATCCACCGATTTCCACTTCGCCGAGCTGTTTATGGTTGAATTTGGTCCATTTGACAAATCCTTTTCCCCCATTTTTCTCGTCGATCCATTTCAGCCATTTTTCATCATTGCTCGTGGTTTGGGCCGGGGCTGAAGATCTGGCGCCCATCTGGAATTGACGGAACATCGCAGCCCGATCCCTCGTTGTTGGCTGCGCGGCTTCCGGTTGAGCTCCACTTTGCTTCTTGGTCGGAGGCCTTCTCTGTTCTTCCTGTCTCAATGACCAGAGATTGGCGGAGAACGCAGGGACACCGAATTGGAAATACGCCCATTCCAACAGCGAGCCTGCTGGCTTTTCTGATTCAGCGCTTTTGATACCTGTGATTTCCTTATATTGTTTACTGACATTCGTGAAAAGACTGGCATCTCTGCTATTCGTCCTCTTTGGCTGAGGGTCGGTTGGCGGCGGTAGCTGTGGTTCAGCCGGAGCGCCCCTGCGGCGTCCCATAAAGAAGACCATCCCCATAGCTGCGCTTGGCCGTCCGACGCCGGAAGGTTGAGGAAAAGTCGGGGTGCCGCATTCGATTCCCGTCCCGGCAGCCAGATTGTCGAATTTCGAAAAAAGCAGGACACCGCAAATGTTCTTGTGGGGCTGTGTTTTTTGTTCAGGGACATATCTCGTCATGAAGTCGATGAAGGCTTGAGTCTCCAGCTCTGATGCCGGATGAATCCCGAAGCCTTTCGGTTTATACCCGAAGTTGTGAGGGAAGTTCCGGTTGATGTTAAATCCTCCCTGGCCGTCCTCATTGTAAAGCTCATCCCCGTCGTTATCGATACCTTCAGGGTAGACCTTGTAGAGCTTGTCTAGAGGAGTGTCGGCTTTCTTTTTCTTCATCAGTCTTGGATCTTTATCATCGATGAACCAGTCCCCCTCCTTGTCTTTGACTCGCATCATCGTGATCATCCCATCTCCGTTGAGGTCTTCAGGACTATCCTCATCGACCAGCCAATCGTAGTCTTCATCGCGAGGCTTGAGATTTCCGGAGTATTCCTGGAGAGTCGGGTTAAAAAAGAGTTCGGCTCCATCCGGATTCAAGCGGGGGATGATGTAGAATGTGCGCGTATTCAGAACTTTGGTCACTTGGTCATCTTTGCCGTACTGGTCCACCAGATATTTGGCGATGCCGAGAGCGACTTCGCTGCCGATGACATGATCTCCTTCCAGGTTGCCACAGATGAGGAGTGCCTGTTTTTCAAGGGGAGAAGGGCCTTTCACTCCGGATACACGGAGCATCCAGAGATCTCTGCCCTTGAGGGTTTTGCCGATGGAGGTCAACTTGGTGATCTTCGAGTTTTGACCAGCGACCTGCTTCAATGCGTTGGTCAGGGCCTGGTAGTTGTGATACCCGGTAGAAGGGCTGTCATCTGCAGGGATTGACGCGGGAAGAAGAAAAAATGAAAAAAGCAGCAACACTGCGGAAGTGATTTTGGAGAGATTTCTCATAGTTCTATCCTCCTTTATTTTTTTGGTCTGAGCGCTTTAAGGAAAATCAGAATAGACATTATTATATGGATGAGAATGTTGAAGGGAAACTCTATATAAAAACAGGGATAATTTCAACCTTTTACTTCTTCTTACTTCTTCTTGACTAAAGCGTGTTCACTTGTACGAAACATTCAATTTTCTTGCGGCTTCTTTTAGCTTTTTATCCTCTGTCCATAGGAGAATTCCTGAAAGGAGGGCTGAGGCGAGAAGATGCACATCCACATAGCCAAGGCCAATGCCCATTAATTGATGCGTGTCAATTAGCTGCAGCACTTCTTCATGTTCTGCGGTCACCACAGCAGGAAGGGCTTGCATGAGTGAAAGGATTTCTTCTCTGTTTTGGAGATTACCGCATGCCAGTTCACCGATGATATAAGAGTGACAAACAACATTCCCATTCAATAAAAGGTTCTTGAGATGCGGATTTCCTTCTCGAAAATGAGATACCCAGATTGATGTGTCGACGAGAACCATCGTCACTTGACCTACGTTCTTCTCCGTGGAATAGGACGTAGAGATTTCTCAGTTCTTCCCAATCTGGCAAGTCTTTTTGCGCTTTCAAGAGATATCAAAGCTTCTAGTCCACGCCTGACTAGAGAGGTTTTTTCTCTGATACCTGTTAGTTTTGACGCTTTGCTCAGAAGTTTCTCATCAATGTTTAATGTTGTTCTCATATGCATATATATGCATAGAATATGCATATATGTCAAGATGTTTTCTAAACACAAAGGGACTGCGTCTGAGCATTTGACCTTTTTATGGGCAAAGTTTGCTGCAAAATATGATATGTGGAGAATATTCCAGAAAGTAGGAACGGCCTTTCTATTCCAAACATTTTTTTCTGAACGACAAATTTTTTTCGAAACTAATAGTTTGAATTTAATTTCAAGCTCTGAACGGATCAGAATAGGAAATGCGGGCATGTTCAAAAACGGGTCATTGACAAATACATATAACGAAAATAAGGTAAGAATTGAGAGAAATCATCGTGTTTCTTCCACAGAAGATTTTGTTGACCGTGCGTAAACAAAGAGATATTTTAATGCGTGATCCACTTTTAAACGAGGAGGACGATTCATGAGACGTCATATTTACCTTTGGACTGTGGCAGTCATTTTTATGGGTCTTTTATTTTTATCATGTAGCCAGGAAGACGCAGCACAGAAAGAACTGGAGCCAGTAAGAGGAGAATCCATTTTTGACAGAGTTATCAATATTGAACCGGAGATATACACAGAGATCCCGGAGGTGCCACGCTGGTGCGATTTACTGGAGCTTAAAAGACAACGTATAAATGTGGGGGACTGCGAACTTTATGTCGAAGAAGAGGGCCAAGGGACACCGCTCGTTCTGATCAACGGCGGTCCGGGGGGAACGCATCATTACTTTCACCCCTGGTTTTCCCGTGCGAAGAAATACGCCCGTGTCATTTATTATGACCAGAGAGGATGCGGACTGTCGGATTACTATCCGGGTGAGAATGGCTATTCTGTTGAACAGGCTGTGGAGGACCTCGACAGCATCCGAAAAGCTTTGAATATCGAGAAATGGGTTGTCCTGGGCTACTCTTTCGGAGGATTCCTGGCGCAGTATTACTCCATACACTATCCGGAACGTGTGGCGGGTCTGGTGCTGATGGGTGCCTCTACAGGCATGTGGGTCGAGATGGAACGTTCCAGACAAGGAGAGTTCATCTCGGATGAGGAAAGAAACAGGATGAGAGAAATCCGAAAGGAATTAAGAAAAATGGCTCAGGAGAATGATTGGCTGCCTGATAAGACTCTCGCGCTTATTGTTTACAATAACCATTTGAACGGAGACTGGAAGAGGCAGAATTATTACAGACCCTCACGGGAGAGCCTGGCGCGGATGGCTCGTTATGAATGGGTGCATGACCCAAACAATTATCGGGGAATGATAAGCAGCAGCCAGTACAGGGTTAATTTGACCGGGGCTTTTGAAAGCTGTCCTGTGCCGACCCTGATAACAGAAGGCCGATGGGATTTAACCTGGAACACGGATAAACCGGAAATCCTCCACAAGAATCATCCGGGCTCTGAATTAGTCTTTTTTGAGAAGGCCGGTCATGGCATATACGAAGAGGAGCCGGACAAGTTCTTTAAGGTTCTCAAGAACTTCATCAAAAAGCTCCCCGATGTTTCCTCTTCTGACGTCAACGCGTACAAGGAATATCTAATCGAATGGGATAGGAAGATGAAGGAAAGCTTTGTGTACAAAATAAGAACCTTTGGGTGGGGTCGGAGCGGCAGCGAAAAACTCGCCAATGATTATTCCCGGGAGTGGCTGGCCCAATTCACCACTTCCTGGCATTTTCTGAGGACCGGATTTGCCCTTTATGATTTAAAAAACTATGAAGAAGCGCTCTTTGTTTTTGAAAGGATGCGGGCATCAATGAAGGAAAGAGAGGAAAGAGAAAACGAAGCTTTGGCTTTGATCTGGCAGGGGCATATGCTGGACTTGTTAGGGAAAAGGAAAGAGGCCATCGCTTGCTATACGCAGGTGGCGGATATGAATATTGATGAATCCTGGCAGCATTCTCAGTACCGCTTAACATACCAGGTCAGCCCTTATGCCAGGGAAAGGATGAAAACACCATTCAAGAGAATCGAAAACAAAGATTTAGATTAATGGAAAGGATTGCGTCTTAATCCTGAAGGAGTCGCGTTTTCACTTTGACATATTGAATAGGGGATTAGAATGAAAAAACGGATCCTGACTTTTTTATTAGCTCTATTCCTGGGGATTTCCTCGCTTTTTGCCCAGGATGTCGTCCTTTCTTCAGGAACACCCGAAGAAGCGGGCATGTCCGCGGCGATGCTCAAAGAAAGTGTCCGGTTTTTTGAAGAGGCGGTTGAGCGGGATGACCTGAGAGGTGTCGTACTCCTGGTCGCACGCAACGGAAAGATCGTACTCCATGAAGCGATCGGATGGAGAAACAAAGACAATAAAATTCCTATGGAAAAAGACACGATGTTCCGTATGGCCTCGAACACTAAACCGATTATGGCCACGGCTATCAGCATACTCGTGGAAGAGAAAAAACTGAATTATAAAGATAACGTTCGAAAGCATATTCCGTCGTTTGACAACTACCGGTCCGGCTTCATAAAAATACACCACCTGCTGACGCATACCAGCGGTTTCCGGATCCGTCCCATTTTTTACCGTCCATTGATACAGAAGTCAGCCGAACATCCCGATGCCCCTAACCTGCAGCTTGAAGTGGCCCGTTTTGGTGAAACAGGCGCTGATGAGTCGCCCGGCACAACATACAGCTACAGCAATGCCGGTTTCAACACTCTTGGTGCGCTGATTGAAATCGCGTCGAAACAACCATTGGAGGTCTTTGTGACGGAAAAAATTTACAAACCTCTCGGCATGACGGACAGCTATCACCATGAAGTGGCAGAAAAGCTCAATGGAAAACTCGAACGCATGTCGGTCGTCTACGGAAGAAGGAAAGGAAAATGGGTGCCAGCCTGGACGCCTGGTGATCCACCTCAGTATCCGTTTATTCGAGCATCAGGCGGTATGATCTCGACTGTTATGGATTACGCGGTCTTTTGCCAGATGTTTCTCAACGGAGGTATCTATGATGGGAAGCGCATTCTAAAGGAAGAAACAGTCAAACTCATGACATCGCCGCACACAGCTTCAATCTACACACCCAAAGAGCGGGAGAAGAGGACAGGCTTTTACGGATACGGATGGAGTGTTTCCAAGGATGGAGTGTTTTCGCATGGGGGTTCGGATGGAACCGCCGCCTGGGTCGACCCGGAGAAGAAGCTTATCATCCTGGTCTTTACCCAGACTCGCGGAGGCGGAAGTCTGCGCGCTCCCTTTTTAGAAATGGTGAACGCATCCATCCGACAGTAGAATTTATAAAGAGGTATAGTTTCAGTATGTCATTGCGAGCACAGCGTGGCAATCTCATATAAAGAAATGCTTTTTTAACTACGAGATTGCTTCACTCCGTTCGCAATGACATAATAAAAACGTTACTGAATTGCTGAGCGAGCATAACAGGTCCCTTTTTTTGGGACTGTCCCTTTTAGTCATTATATCTAAAAAGAGGGACTGTCCCCCTTCTTAAAAAAAGGGCCTGTCCCCTTTTTCTCAAGAGGAGAGGATGACATCATGCTTATAAGAAAGAAACTATCTTTGAGCAAGAATAGCTTCATCTTTTTTGTCTTAGGGCTGGCGGCACTCCTTCTAGTGAGCTGCTCGTCCTCCTATGATGTGGTCATATCGGGTGGGTTGATCTATGACGGCACAGGAAGCGCTCCCTATGAGGCCGATATCGGCATAAAGGATGGGCGAATAAAGACAATCGGGCAAATCAAGATATCTGGAAATGTGACTATCAATGCGGAAGGATTGTTTGTCGCGCCGGGATTTATCGATATTCACACCCATTGTGACCGGGGTCTTGAAGTGGATGAACTGAAAAACGCGAAGAACTATCTCACTCAGGGTGTCACAACGGTTGTGACAGGAAATTGTGGTGGCGGGACATACCGCGTCGCAGAATTTTTCAGCCAACTCGACTCGCAGGGAACCGGACCGAATGTCATCCATTTGATTGGACATGGAACAGTGAGGAGAGAAGTGATGGGCCAGGAGGCCCGGGAGCCGACCGCCGATGAGCTCGAAAAGATGAAAGAACTTATCGCACAGGGTATGAAAGGCGGTGCGGCTGGGTTTTCCACCGGGCTTTTTTACGCTCCAGGCAGCTTTGCCAAAACAGAGGAGGTAGTCGAGCTGGCCCGTACGGTTAAAGAATATAGCGGGATTTATGCCACACATGTTCGTGACGAAAGCAACTACACCATCGGATTAAAGGCGTCCATCAAAGAAGCCATTGCAGTCGGAGAACAGGCCGGTATTCCAGTGGAGATATCCCACATTAAAGCACTCGGCAGACCTGTATGGGGACAGTCCGCTGAAGTCTGCGCAATCATTGAAGGGGCACGGGAGAGAGGCGTCAAAGTCTATGCGGACCAGTATCCTTACATGGCTTCGAGCACAGGACTTTCTGCCGCTGTTATTCCGAGATGGATCCAGGCTGGTGGTGGGATGAAAGACAGATTGGACGATCCAGATCTTTTGCCCCGGATAAAAAAAGAAATAGAAGAAAATATTGACCGGCGTGGCGGACCCGAGTCTTTGGTTATCGTCTCATTC
>JASFPJ010000058.1:0-13736 GCA_050116035.1 Candidatus Aminicenantota bacterium
TCCGGAAAACCCATGAACTCTCGCAGAAGGGACCGTAGTTCGATTCCTCTGATGACTAAAGGAGAGGTCCCTCTGTGGTCCAGGGCCATGGCATCTCCATCCTGAAGGTGGGAGACCACACCTGCAGCTACACCTTCTTCGCCCAGTCCCATGTGCATCTCTCCGGAGATCTTCCCCGCTTCCCACAGATTCCTGACACACTCCTCAAAAAGCCTGGACCGCAGCATCTGCCTGTAGAGAGACCAGAGGTCAGGCTTTCTGTTCTTGTCTGGATGCCCAACTGGGAGTTTTTTATCTGAAGGCATGAACTCTCCTTGGAGTAAGTCTATTCTTTAATTTTTTTCAGCCCTAAGTCTTTCAGTTGTCTTGGGCCTACCTCTGAAGGAGAGCCTGTGAGCAGACACAAGGCACTCGTGGTCTTGGGGAAAGGAATGACATCCCGGATCGATTCTGCGCCGGCCAAGAGCATGACGATCCGGTCAAATCCCAGCGCAATGCCACCATGAGGAGGAGCTCCGTAGGTGAGAGCCTCCAGGAAAAATCCGAACTTCTCCGTAGTTTCCTTCTCCGCCAAGCCGAGGAGCTTAAAGACTCTCCTCTGGAGCGCGATGTCATGGATTCGGATGGAACCCCCTCCAATCTCAAACCCGTTGAGAACCAAGTCATACGCCTTGGCCCGGACCTTGAGTGGCTCCCTCTCCAGCAAATCCAGGTCCGACTCATGCGGTGAGGTGAAGGGATGATGCATGGATACAAGGCGCTTTTCATCTTGGCTCCACTCGAAAAGGGGAAAATCTGTGATCCAGGCAAATTTGAAGAGTTTCTTGTCTTCTTTCTGTTCGTTGATTAAATCCCCTCTGATTTCACCCAGCACTTTCAAAGCAACGGCCTTTTCATCCGCAACCAACAGCACCAAGTCTTCGGCCTCGCCTCCCAGCTTGTTCCAAACGAGACTGAAATCCTTATCCTCCAGCTTCAAGGGCGATTTGAAACCATCTGGCTTTTTTATCCAGATGATTCCTTTTCCTCCCAGCTCCTTTGCTTTTTGATCGATCTTATCGAGCTGGCCGCGGGAAAGATCTCCTCCCTTCTCCACAACCAGACCCTTCAAGGCTCCACCCCCGGAGATGGCATTTCTGATAAGATCTGAGCCAAGATTCGAGCCGACCTCGGTCAAGTCCTTGATTTCCATCGGGGAGCGCAGGTCAGGCTTATCCGTTCCAAATCTTTCCATGCTTTCCTCATAAGTGAGCTTGGGAAAGGGCTGTTCCGCCTTCACGCCAATAAGCTCAAATACGGAAACCATCATGGCTTCGACTATACCAAAAAGGGCGTCGCGGTCAATAAAGCTCATCTCGATATCGATCTGAGTGAATTCAGCCTGACGGTCCGCCCGGAAATCCTCATCACGAAAACATCGGACGATCTGAAAATACCGGTCAAACCCTGCTATCATCAGAATTTGCTTGAAAATCTGAGGAGATTGAGGAAGGGCATAGAACCGTCCCTTGTAGCTTCGGCTGGGGACAAGGTAATCCCTGGCTCCTTCAGGTGTGGATTTCGTAAGGAACGGGGTTTCAATCTCTAAAAAACCATTGTTATTCAGAAAATTGCGGACAACGAGAGCAGCCTGGTGGCGGAGCCTGATGCTTCTCTGCATGGCGGGTCGTCTCATATCCATATACCTGTATTTAAACCGCAGCTCTTCAGTGGCCTGAGGAGGGTCCGCAATAACAAAAGGCGGGATCTTGGATACACTCAAGACCTTCAGTTCTTTGACAATGACTTCCACATCACCAGTGGGGAGCTGTGGATTCCGGGATTTCTCGTCTCTTTCTTTCACTGTTCCCTTCACAGCCACCACGTTTTCCATGCGGACTTTCTTCGCCTCATTCAAAAGAGACTCATCTTCTGAGCTCACAATGACTTGAATCAGCCCTTCTCTATCTCTGAGGTCGATGAAAACCAAATTTCCCATGTCTCTCTGTCTGTTCACCCAGCCGAAAAGGGTCACATCCTGGCCCACATGCTCAGAGCGGAGTTCTCCGCAGTAAATCGTCCGCTGCCACTCTGAGGGTTTACCTGGACTCATGGATTTAATCTTGTATAAGAAACATTAAATTATTCAGGAGGTTTCCCGGATGACATCCAGTATTTCCTTCTGGCTCCATTCTTCCTGCCGGCCTGTTGCCATGTTCTTGAGTTGATATCTTCCCTTTTTCATTTCGTCTTCACCCACAATCAAGACCCAGGTGGCTCCTAACTTGTTCGCCCGGCTCATCTGGCTTTTCAGGCCTTTCTCTTTGTACTCCATCAGACATTCCACCCCTTCTCTTCGCAAAAATTGAGCGAGGGCCATGCCCGCTTTTTTAGCCTCATCACCCAAGTACGCTAAATAAAGAAACTGTTCCTCCGGCTCAGCCTTGGGGACGACCGATAAAATCCTCTCCAAACCCATGGCAAATCCGATTCCACAGATATCAGGCCCCCCGAATTCCTTCATCATATCATCATATCTTCCACCGCCCAGGACCGCATCTTGAGCCCCAAGTTTAGGCGAGATGATCTCAAAAGTCGTCTTGGTATAGTAATCTATCCCCCGAACCAGCCGGGGCTCAACCCTGTACTTCAATCCGTAAAAATCCAGGTGCGCGCAAAACTTCTTAAAATGCTCCTCGCATTCCTGACAGAGATGATCCGTGATCATGGGAAAGTCCCCAGCGATGGCCTGACACGTCTCCACCTTGCAATCAAAAATCCTCAATGGATTGGTGATAACTTTCCTTTTACAATCCTCGCACAGTCCCTGTTTTTCCTTCTGCGCATGAGTTCTCAATTTTGTGATGTAAGACGGCCGGCATGCTTTGCATCCGACAGAGTTCACCAGAATCTCCGTGTCAACCACTTTTAACTCTTGGAGAAGATAGGAGGCCATTTCCACAAGCTCTGCATCAACGGCCGGATCTTTTTCTGCAAAGACTTCAACGTCCAGCTGATGAAACTGACGGTACCGTCCTTTCTGCGGCTTGTCATACCGGAACATGGGGCCCACAAAGTAAAACCTCAAGGGGTCAGACTTGAGATAAAGCCGGTTACCGATGATGGACCGCACCACAGAGGGAGTGTATTCCGGCCTCAGGGTTAAGGAACGCCCTCCTTTATCCGTAAATGTGTACATTTCCTTGATAACGATGTCTGATGTCTCACCGGTCCCTTTCTCGAAGAGTTCAGTGGCCTCGAAGACCGGAGTCCTTATTTCTCTGTAGCCATAGAGTTCACACACTCTCTTGACCACAGCCTCGACACCTTGCCACCGCTTGGCTTCTCGAGGCAGAATATCTTTTGTCCCCTTTATGGCGGGAATCTGCTTTTTCATTTCTCCGAAAACACTCCGATCTTCCTGAATTTATTGTATCTCTCTTTCAATCTTTCCCCAGGAGATTTCTGCGCCAGTCTTTTTAAAGTCTGGTTCAGATGTTTGTCCACGTTCTTGAAAGTCTGTTCGAAATCTACGTGCGCTCCCCCTGGAGGCTCCGGAATGATCTTCTCGATGATTCCCATTTCCAGCAGATCCTTAGCTCCCATCTTTAAATTCATGGCCGCTTGCGACGTTGCGCTCTGGTCTTTCCAGAGAATGGCCGCGCAGCCTTCAGGCGAAATCACAGAATAAAACGAGTGCTCGAGCATCAATATGGCGTCTCCCACACCCACAGCCAGCGCTCCTCCACTTCCGCCTTCACCGATAACCACATTAACCACGGGAACGTTCAATTTAGAAATCTCCCTCAGGTTGTAAGCAATGGCTTCGGCCTGCCCCTGTTCTTCAGCTCTAATCCCAGGATAAGCCCCCGGAGTATCAATCAGAGTCACTATCGGGTGTCCGAATTTTTCTGCCATTTTCATGACTCTAAGCGCTTTTCGATATCCCTCTGGATTAGGCTGGCCGAAATTGCGGTCAATTCTCTGTTTTGTCGTTCGCCCTTTCTGATGTCCGATAAAAGCGACTGCTTGGCCCCTGTAGAAGCCAAAGCCTGTAATCAAAGCCGGATCATCTCCGGCGCGCCGGTCGCCGTGTATCTCCATGAAATCCTCGGTCAAATAATCAAGGTAATCCAACGTGTAGGGCCGTTTGGGATGACGGGCAATCTGGACTACATGCAGGGGAGTGAGACGAGGACGGACCTTCTCCCACTCTTTCTCGATTTTCTGCTTGAGCGGCGGAATCTTGTTCCGCTCTCCAGGATCCTCGCTCAACAGAAGCTCATCGATCTTCTCCTTAAGAAGAATAATCTGTTTTTCTAACTGGTAAAAATCCTTTTCTTCTTTCATCGTTCCAGAAAATTTCAGGCTTAATATACCTGTCTATTCTATAGAGTTGCCTGAATTATTGTCAAGCGAGGGACTGGTATTTTGCCGTTCTCGATTTCACATTTTGTCTAATCCAATTCCAGCCGCTTCTGCTTGGATAAAGCGATTGACACAGGTAAAGAAATGGCTATAATCACCCTATGCACTCAAGAAGAGCTTCTTCCATCCGGATCAACCCCACAATAACGAATATCAATGGGGTGGTTTCTGCCGCCCGATAAAGAATTCAAGCCGCATCTCCGAATCTACACTCAAAATTCAAGATATAATGGGAGAATAAAATGGATAAGAATCACATAATTCCAGAAAAGTACCAGTTTATCCTGGATGTCATGGAGACAGAAAAAGCGATAAAACTGATTAAAGACTTTTTCCAATTGAACTTGGGAGAGTCATTGAATCTAAAGCGGGTCACCGCGCCCTTGTTTGTCAAAGCAGGAACCGGAATTAATGATGATCTGACAGGCGTAGAGGTCCCGATTTCATTCAAAATAAAGAATATGGACAATATGGAAGCTGAAATAGTCCAGTCATTGGCGAAATGGAAAAGGCTAACCCTTGCTCACCTCAAGATCAATCCGGGTGAAGGAATATACACCGATATGAACGCCGTTCGTCCTGATGAGATTCTTGATAATTTGCATTCTCTTTATGTGGATCAATGGGACTGGGAAAGAGTGATCACAAAAGAGGAGAGAAGCCTTGAATTTTTGAAAATCATCGTTAGAAAGATCTATCTGGTTTTAAGAAAGACAGAACACTTTATATTTGAACATAATCCTGAAATCAAACCGATTCTTCCTCAGGAAATAACCTTTATCCATTCCGAAGAGCTGGAGAGAATATATCCAGACCTGAAACCTTGGGAAAGAGAAGTGGCTGCCTGTAAAGAGCACAGAGCTGTTTTTATCCTCGGAATTGGATCCCCCTTGAAAACCGGACTGCCTCATGATGGCAGGGCACCTGATTACGACGACTGGACAACACCGACAGAAATGGGACCAGGGCTGAATGGAGATATTATCGTTTGGTACCCAGTATTGAAAACAGCCCTCGAGATCTCCTCAATGGGAATCCGGGTCGACTCTCCGACCCTGGAAAAGCAGCTGAAGTTGACAGGGACGATGGAAAGAAAGAATTTATACTTCCATCAAAGATTGCTGAACGGTGAATTACCTCTTTCCATCGGAGGGGGAATCGGTCAATCAAGGCTGTGCATGTTCTTCCTCAGAAAAGCCCACATCGGAGAAATCCAGGTCAGCATATGGCCCGAAGAAATAAGAGAAGAATGTCAAAAACACAATATTTTCCTTTTATGAATAATTCAGGCTAATCATTTACCCACACTAAATGGAAGAAATCTAACCCTTTTAACTCTGACTCAGTCCTCACTCGACAACAACAGCCGTTCCATAGGCGAGTATCTCAGCGGCGCTCTGCATGATCATCGAGGTGGCAAAGCGGATGTTGATTATAGCGTTGGCTCCCATTCCCTTGGCTTCCTCAACCATCCGGTCCAGGGCTTGCTCACGCGACTCGGCCATCATTTTCGTGTAGTCGGTGATCTCCCCGCCAACGATATTCTTCAGCCCTGCTTTTATATCGCGCCCGATGTGCCGCGCCCGGATGGTATTTCCCCGAACAAGGCCTAAAATTTTCTTAATCTCTTTTCCAGGAACGAAATCCGTTGTCACCATAATCATTTCTCGACCTCCTTGTACCTTTCTCTTTTGCGGACGAAAAGCTGCTCCCTGACCAATGAAACCACCAGTATCACCAGTCCTCCCAAAACACTCAATATCGCAATCTTGAAGAAAATCGGAATGTCAGGGGCTTGAATGATGCCCTCCACTAATTTGTAGCCTCCGAAAAAGAGAATAATTATAGCCCCGATGGAGAATAAAATCCATCCGATTCTTCTTTCCAGGCGGTTATACACCGAACTCCAATACATCTTCCATGCCTCCTTTGGGGGTTTTTTTAACTTCATTTTGCCCATCACCTCCTCAAATTTCCCCATTTCTTCAAATTCTTTCTGGCATTCTGAGCACTCTTTAAGATGTCTCTCCACCAGTTTTTTCTCTTCCTCGTTCAACTCGCCTTCATAGTACGGGGAAATTAGCTCTTTTATCTTCTGATGGTCCATAACAGACTCCTTTTATTCACTTTTCAGGGCTCAGGAATTTTTTAATCGCTTCTTTCAGCCTTTTCTTGGCATAAAAGAGAGAAGACATGACTGTCCCGACAGGCCTTGCCGTTATCTCTGCAATCTCCTGGTAGGAGTACTGCTGAAAATAGCGCAGGAGGATAACCTCTTTCTGCTCAAAAGGAAGCTTTTCAATCCCTCTCCAGAGAATCTCCTTCATTTCTCTGTCTTCTCGCTCTTCTTTAAGGACACGGGCTTCATCGAGAGGAATTTCTTGCGTGCGGCTTCTGCGTTTGATGTGGTCAAGACACAGGTTTTTGAGAAGCTTGTAAAACCACGGAAAAAAGGATTTTTCAGGATCGAAACGCTTGATCTTGCGGAAAGCCTTAATGAATGATTCCTGGCTAACATCCATGGCATCCTGCGCGTTCCGGACAAAACCCAGAGCAATGTAGTACGCCCTCTTCATGTAGCGCTCCACGATCACCTGATAAGCCTCTGTATGTCCCTTTTGAACTCGTTTGATGATGTCACGTTCAGAAAGAGCGCTATTTTCTGTCATCTTAATCCTGTCCTTAGTGATATAAAATTCTCCCTGGAGCACTGTTTCTTCTGGCATCTCTTCTTATCTCTGATACCGAATACTGTCTCCGTCTTCATTTTATTCATTTTTTTTTAATTTTCTTTGCCGGATAACTTCAAAAAGAAATATGGCTGCCGCCGCCGAAACGTTTAGAGATGTTATCTTCCCAGGCAGAGGGATAGAAAGAATTTTATCACATTTCTTTCGAATGAGAGGCCGCAATCCCTTTCCCTCAGACCCCAGGACCAGGCCCACAGGAACACAGAAGTCGAACTCATACCAGTATTCATCCTGGCCGCCCTCAGCGCCCACCAACCATAGGCCCCGGCGCTTCAGGTCTTCCATTGCCCTGGCCAGATTCTTGACTCTCGCCACCTTCAGATGCTCCAGAGCTCCGGCTGAAACCGAAGCCACAACCTCTGTAATCCCCGCTGATCTTCTTTCAGGGAGGATAAGGCCGTCGACTCCTGCCCCCTCAGCGGTCCGGACGATCGCTCCGAGATTTTGAGGGTCTTCTATCCCATCCAGCAGGACGACCAGGGGAACTTTTGCTGAAGAGAGAATCTCTTCAATAGATGAGAATCCTTTAGGAGAGACAAACGCCACAGCTCCTTGATGGCTATGGTCGATCTTGTCAAGCCTTTCTCTCGGGACGAACTGAAAGGGGATATGCCTGACTTTGGCCGACTGGATGATTTCAAGGATTTTTTTCTTCTTCGAATCCTTCTGGATGAATATTTTATTCACACGTGGAGGTGTTGTTTTGAGAGCTTCGAGGAGGGCGTTCAGACGGATTATTTTATTCAATTTCTGTAAGTTAAGGCATCCGATCGCTCATTTTTCAGATTTCTTGAGTGCTTTTTCTATCTTGGCCCAGGTATCGCGAAGCGTTGCCGTGCGGTTGAACACGGGCACGCCAACGGATGAATCAACCGTGTCCACACAGAAATATCCCTGTCTCAGAAACTGGTAAAATGTTCCTGGCTGGGCCTCCTTCAGACTTGGCTCAGCCTGGCATCCTGCGAGTGTCTCCAATGAGTTCGGGTTTAAATTCGACCTGAAATCCAAACCCTCTTCAACTTCACCCGGATCTTCCTTGGTGAAAAGATGGTCATACAGGCGCACTTCGACCGGGAAAGAATGATCTGCCGACACCCAGTGGAGCGTTCCCTTCACCCGGCGGTTGTCCTTTGTCCAACCCCCCCGGCTTTCCGGGTCATAGGTGCAGTGAAGCTCTATAACTTCACCTGTTTGTTTATCTTTGATGACGTCTGTACAGGTCACGTAGTAGGCATGCTTCAGTCTGACTTCCTGGCCGGGAGCCAGCCGGAACCATTTTTTCGGTGGATCCTCACGAAAGTCCTCTTTTTCGACGTACAGCACTCGAGAGAAAGGAATCTTCCGCATCCCCATCGAAGAATCCTCAGGATTATTCACAGCGTCCAATTCCTCAACTCGATCCTCAGGGTAGTTATCGATGACCAGCCGCAGAGGACGAAGCACAACCATCACCCTCTGCGCCCGTTTATTCAGGTCTTCTCGGAGGCAGTGTTCAAGAAGGACAATGTCGACGGTGCTTTCTCTCTTGGCGACTCCAATCCGTTCACAAAAATCTCGGATGGATTCAGGCGTGAATCCTCGCCTCCGCAGACCCGAAATTGTCGGCATTCGCGGGTCATCCCATCCCATCACATGGCCTTCCTCCACCAATTCCAGCAGCTTTCGCTTGCTCATTAGCGTGTAGGAAAGATTGAGTCGGGCAAACTCGATCTGCCGAGAGTGGAAGAGGCCCAATTGGTCGATAAACCAATCATACAGCGGACGGTGATCCTCAAACTCCAGAGTGCATATCGAGTGAGTAATCCCTTCGATGGAATCCGACTGGCCGTGGGCCCAGTCGTAAGTCGCATAAATGCACCATTTGTCTCCAGTCCTGTGGTGAGAAGCCTTCAAGATACGATACATGACTGGATCCCGCATGTTCAAATTCGGAGATGCCATGTCGATTTTTGCCCGCAGCGTCCGGGACCCATCGGGAAATTCTCCTTTTCTCATCCTCTCGAACAGGTCCAGGTTCTCTTCGACCGACCGTTCCCGGTAAGGGCTATCCTTACCCGGCTCAGTCAATGTGCCCCGGTATTCCCTGATTTCATCCCCACTCAAATCACAGACATAGGCTTTTCCCTTCTTGATGAGCTGCACAGCATACTCGTAAAGCTGTTCGAAGTAGTCGGACGCATAGTAAATCCTGTCCTCCCAATCGAACCCCAGCCACCGGACATCTTCCATGATGGAGTCGACATATTCCACTTCCTCCTTGCTGGGATTGGTGTCATCAAACCTCAGGTTACAGAGGCCTCCATATTCCGCCGCCAGACCAAAGTTCAGACAGATGGACTTGGCATGACCGATGTGAAGATAGCCGTTCGGTTCAGGGGGGAAGCGGGTGTGGACACGACCTTCATTCTTCCCCTCCTTTATGTCCTTCTCTATGATTTCTCGGATAAAGTTGGGGGGAGGTGTCACTGTAGCTTGAGTCATTTCCTCTGTTTTGTCTTTACTTTTCTCTTCCTTTTTATCTTTCTTCATTCCATTCTCCCTGGATTCAGAGGGTTTCAATCACTCCAATATTTTCAATGCTTCAGATACACGCTGCGAGCAACTCTTCACAGGCGTGGGAAAGTTCTGCTTGGCCCCCTCCTCGACTAGAGGAATGAACTTATCCAGGTCAAGCCCCGAACCTTTAGCGGTGAGGACTATTCGGAGTGGATGGTACAGGTCCTTCCCTTTGCAGCCTGTCTCATCCCGGATTTCCCGAGCCATAGCGGCGAATTTATCGTAGTCAAACTCATGGACTTTGGAAATTTTCTCAGCAAAAAGCCTGATCACCTGGGGAGCGCACTCTGTTTTCAATTCTTTCTTGACTTCGTCCTCCATATCCACAGGGGAAAACTCGAACAGCACTCCCGCTTCTTTTGGAAAGTCGGAAAATCGGTCGATGCGCTCTGCCAACACTTCAACCATTTTCTCAAGCCATTCCCATTGGAACTCAGACATTTTTTCAGGGAGGAAATTGGCCTTCTGCAAATGGGGAAAGGCCAGCTCGGCTTTCTGGTGAGGTGCAAGTTTTTTTATATGTTGACGATTGATCCATTTCAGCTTGTCATAATCAAAAATTGCAGAGGAGCGGCTGACTTTTTTCAGATCAAAAAATTTCACCAGATCGTCTTTGGTCAGCACTTCCTGCCCCTCAGGAGGGGCCCACCCCAAGAGAGACAGGTAATTGAACAGGGCCGAAGACAAAACTCCGTCTTTTTGAAACTGATCGACAGCTGTGGCTCCATGGCGTTTGCTCAAGCGTGAGTTGTCTTTGCCCATGACCATAGACAAATGGGCAAACTGAGGAGGAGGAAAAGACAGCGCCTCGTAGACGAGAAGTTGGCGAGGCGTGTTGGAGATATGGTCTTCCCCCCGGATGACATGAGTGATCTTCATTAAAAAATCATCCACGACCACAGCATAATTGTAGGCAGGAAGTCCGTTGGAACGGACGATCACTGGATCTCCGATCAAACTTAAATCAAAGTGGAGAGCCCCTCTGACCAGATCATCATAGTGGAGATCTCCTTTGCCCGGTGTCCGGAGTCTGACCGCCGCCGGCTCGTTTGAATCGAGCCTTTTCTGGGCTTCCTCTAGGGAGATTGAACGGCATTTGCCGCTGTAAACAGGCATTTTCCCAGCCGCAATGGCTCTTTTTCTTTCCTTCTCAATCTCCTCAGGAGAGCAAAAACAGTGATAGGCCTTCCCTTCATCCAGTAATGTCTGTGTGTGGCTTGCGTAAACCTCAAGCCTCTGCGACTGTCGGTAGGGGCCAAAGTCTCCCTCTGCATCAGGACCTTCATCCCAGTCCAGCCCCAACCAGCGAAGGTCATCTATCAGGCTCTTCTCGTATTCGGCCGCAGACCTCTCCACATCGGTATCCTCGATCCTGAGCACGAAAACACCGCCTCTATTGCGGGCAAAAAGCCAGTTGAACAGAGCGGTCCTTGCGTTTCCCACATGGAGAAAACCAGTGGGGCTGGGAGCAAACCGGACTCTAACTGCCATGGAAATAAGCCTTCATTTTCCGCATTATTTTATATTTCCGTATTATTTTATAATTAATCTCTTTTTTAATCCATGACAATTATCCCTTGCTCGCTGAGCCCTCAAGGGTAACCATCATCCACTCTTAAGGCACATGAATTACGTGTGTGCCGTCAATGTTTTTTATAAAAAAACTCAACCTGAGTTATTCATAAAATCGGCCGACTTCTAATTCATTCTTCTTAAATGGGGATAGTCCCCATTTTCTTATAAGTCGGCATCTTTTACCCTTTGGGCGAGCAAATCTGACGACCTTTTCTTTAAAAAAGATTGTCATCGCGAGCCACTGGATAGTGCACGTGAGCATCAAGCAAAGCGGTGTCATTGCGAGCGACCGAAGGGAGTGTGGCAATCTCAGCCTTTTGTTCGAATAAAATCGCCGCTGTCGATTCTCTTCTCGTAACGAAGTCTACAGCCACCTCGACTCGTGAATGATCCAGGTCAATTGTTGTGTCTATTAAAAGTGGAAAACGGAGACCTGTTGAATCTGCTCAATAATTCGGCAACATTCTCATCGTGTCATTGCGGGCAGAGCAAAGCACTCTCACAAAGTGAAATGGTTTCATAAAGGAAATAAAGGTTGTTTTTTCTTATTAAAAACCAACCTCAAAACCGAAGAATCCCTTTCTCCAGGAAGTCACTGCGAAGTCATCTATTCCGAGAATAACTTGGAATCCTTCAAGAACAGCATAGCCTGCCCACATCCTATAACGAGGATCCGGATCTCTGCTGAGGTCAAAAGCCTCTGCACTGAATTTGAATTTATCCTTAAAGGCATGAAAATCAATTCCGAGTCCTCCCTTCGATTCTATCATCCCGATTCGGGGTGAAAAATTTCCCAATCGGATGCCACCCTGGGCAGATAGCTTAATATGATATGTCTCGAAAGAATCATAGACCGCCTGCGCAAGTATAAATATTTTTTGTGTCGGCCATATATCCACGCCCATGTAGGCCATGAACATTCCATCATCAAAATAATAATCAACTCTCGCACTTCCTCCAAAAAATCTTCTCGAATCCGGCTGGATGGCTTCTTGAAACTCATCCGCCGGTTCTTGAACTCGCAGGAATGAATACTGTTGATGGATCAGCTTTGGCAAGGCTCCTTCAGTCGAGGCGCTCTTCTCCAAATGCCCATTCAAGAAACCTTGAGGCTCTTCAATCTTTTTTTCTTCAGCCGCTAATGAAGAGGGGATAATAACAAACAGAAAAATTAAACCAATGAGCCCTGCTTTTTTTACTCTCATCTGTCCTTCTCTCCTAAAATTTTTCCTCTGAGGATAGCGTTTATTAATCTGCGAGTCAACCTAAAATTTTTTGAGGAAGGATCCTAATGCATGCAACTTTTTTTCTGGTTGTTACGTATATACCATGTGATGCAAAAAATAATCGAAAGGAGTTCACGATGAAATTCAGAACAAAAGTTGCTATTCTTTTGGCCGCCGTGTTGCTCAGCCTTGTCGGATTCAATATGATTGCGACATCCCCTGAATTTGACCTTCTGAGAGTCGAAAAGGCAACAGATGACACAATCAGCCCTAATCATCTGGCAAAACAAGAAATTCCCTCTCTTTATTCCGCATCCTCATAAGGAAAAGCATGAAGAGAAAAACCTTGATGTGTCCAATCATTAAGATATGGGACTGGCTGGTCACCTGCAGCGCAATGGATTTTGAGAGGCGTGTACAATCTCTCTATTCAGGCGGATTAATCCTTCAGCCGCAGCCGATTCCTGCCCTCTAAAGAGGCTGTCGTTTCTCACGGAATAGAAAACGGCAGCCTCTTTTTTTTACCCCCCTTTTTGGCTAGGAATTCTAGAATCTTCTAATCTCAGAAAAGGCGACGTCTCTACCGAATGTTACTTCTTTTCCCGGACAAGCACCTGAGCCCAGGCTGCGATGGCATCTCCCTCGCCGATCACGCCCATTCCTTCATTCGTCTTCGCCTTTATCCCTAAACCGTCTTGTCCTACTCCAAGAATCGGGCCCAAGGTCTCCTTCATCTGGGGAATGTACGGCCCGAGCTTTGGCTTCTCCGCAATGACAATCGAATCAACACTCAAGATTTCCATCTTCCTCTCTCTCAACAAACTCATAACCTTCTCTAGCAATTCAGTGCTCCGCACATCCTTGTACTGGGGATCCGTGTCCGGGAAATGTTGACCGATATCCTCTTTTCCTGCAGCGCCCAGGAGCGCGTCAATAATGGCGTGTATCAAACAATCTCCGTCAGAATGGCCTGTCAAGCCCTTCGCAAAATCAATCTCTACTCCTCCTAAAAAAAGTCTCCGTCCTTCCTCCAGCCGGTGAATATCATAGCCAAGGCCGGCTCTAATCTCCAAGAAAAACCTCCGCCACCTTAATATCCTCGGGAGTTGTGATTTTGATGTTCTTCGGATCTCCCTGGACGATATAAACCTTTTTTCCTGTTCTTTCTACGAGGACGGCCTCATCCGTACCATAAAAATTTTCCTCGCCTGCCTTGTCAAAC
>JASFPJ010000059.1:0-13559 GCA_050116035.1 Candidatus Aminicenantota bacterium
ACAGCCACCTGATTCGCAAGTCGGCGGGCTTGATCCAAGTCTTCTTGTGAAAACTTGGGCTGCTTGACGTAGCCGAGAGCGATTATCCCCGCCAACACTTGTTTGAGGAAAAGAGGCAGGACTAAGAATGATTTGGTTCCCTGCCTGGATAGAGGAGTGAGGTAATCAGGAAGATTCTCGTCCAGTGTTATCAACAGAGTCTCCGGATTATCTCTGAGTATTTGTATATCCTCTGGTGTGATCTTGACCTTTTCTGTGATTTTCCCCTTTTCACTCTCATCTTCTCCGATATAAGTATGTGCTTTATCGATAGAATCAGGATTAATGACAGTGATGCTCATGCTCTTGCAGGGAAAAACATCGCGTATCCGGGTCACAACTGTGTTCACGATCTTTTCTGTATCCAGCACCGAAAGAATGTCTCTATCGATTTCTCCCATGGCGATCAAGGCTTTAAACTGCTTACCCAGCTGACTGGCCATTGAGTTGAAGGATTGGGCCACTTCTGCGAATTCGTCGTTGCTTGTGACCATGACCCGACTGTCGAATTCTCTTTTGGCGAGGCGTTTCGTCCCCTCCTTGAGCTTTTCAAGCGGCACCATGCTTCTCCTGATTTGGATGATACTCAGGAAAAGAACGAACCAAAGAGCTGCTAGGACGATTAAAGGAAATGTTCTCCAGGACTCTTTAACGGGTTTAAGCACCTCTGATTTAATTTCACTCAGCACGAGTTTCCAGTTTTCAGCAGAATACCTGTTTCCTAGAAGTATAGGCCTGAACACCGCCAGATAGTCTTTTCCCCTGTGTGACCACTCAAATTGAGAAGATCGTATTAATTCCATTTGGCTCTGGGCTTTGTCAGAGAATTTAACTGGAAGAAATAAAGTTGAGAGAAGAATATTGTTTGATTTATCGAGAACACACACATTTGTACTGGCTGGAAGGTAGACTTTTTGCAGTGAGAACCAGATAAAATCAGGGCTGACTTCAGCCAGGAGAGTATCCTGACTTTGGCTTTCCGGATCGAGTGGCACTATCATGAATATTCGAGGCTGACGGTTTTCACGATATTCCGTTATAATGCCAGTCATGTCCCCCCGGATTTTTTCATTTGATTCCAATGGGAGTTCCGGTGGGTCGGAAATATGACCGAAAAGATGCCTGGATTTTCCATCTTCTGCGATAAGGAACAATCCTTTGAAACGTGGTTTGCGATCTGCTTCGGGTTCTTGGGGAACATAATAATAAGTCTGGTTCGGGTTTGCTATCAGGTTAGAAGCGACCACTCTCAAATCATCATTAAGGAGATCAAAGCGCTGAATTATATCCTGTTCCATATTTTTGCTTGTCAGATGAATACGCTTCTGGCTTTGGGCTCGGAGTTGATTTGTCACTGTTATCTGGGAGATAACAGCCAGGATAGTTATTGGAAGCAGGGCGCAGGAAACAAAAAGGAAAAAAATACGCTGGGCAACTTTGCTGCGAAGGGATGTCAGCTCAAGTTTCATGCTCTAAAAAGCGGATTAATACTTGTGCGCTAGACCTACATAACCCCCATTATTGGCGCGGACGATATCGTCCCAGCTTTCTTCGGCTGTCAGAGGAGCAACGCTCATTCCATCCCTTCCGATGCTGTACAGGTCAAAATCTGTATTGAGAGGAATCAGAAACCGGTCTTTCCGTAATTTTCCATCAATTTCTTGTTTATCCAAGCCAAAAATGACAAGGTACTCATAAGGATTTCCCCATGGGTCCGTTACATTCTGCTCTCCAATCTCATCCAGAGTTGCGGGAAGTCTTCCGTAATCGATCATGAAATCCTCGATCTTCTGCCCCATCAAGGCGATTTTTGATACGGCCTGGTTGACTTTGGCTTTGTACATTGCATTTGTGTAAACGGGCACTCCAACCGCCATGAGAGTTCCGACTAAGGCCACGGCGAGAAGAAGTTCTATCAGAGTCATGGCCTTCCGGTGTCCTTTCTTTTTACAGGATAAGAAAGGAATGGGAGTTTTGAGCCAGCTTGGCGAAGGGAATCGGCTGGCAAAGGTTCTGAATATGTTCTTTCTCATTTTTTTCACTCGTTTATAATATTTTGAGACAGGGATATTTCCTGACTCTTTTTATGGAGGCGTGATAAGCCTCAGTTAAACGCCCATGCATTCTACTCAACGTGTGAATGCGTTAAAAGAGCTCGTGATTTCTATGAAAATCCGAAATCGCTCTTTCCCATCCGCTACCTTCCTTGGCGGAGATTGTTAAGAATTGTACCATGATGAAATTTGAAATGTCAAAGCGTAAAACGGCAATTTCACTTTTTTAGAGCAGGAATTTTCACGCAGAAATCAAAAAAGATTTGCGTCAAATGCTCATGTCCACCCCCCTTAAATTTGAATACCGATGGTTTTATCCAAACATCCAATTTTTGTGTAAATTTGCATTTTGTCTCCGCTTCCCCTGGAATTAATGAATAGTCAAAAAAATTTCATGCGCAATCTTCTAAATGGAGATGTATAAAAAAATCCATAGCCAGTCATCATGTTTATGCAGAAAATCATCGTCGTTAACCTTTACTAACGGGAGATAATCCTCGTTGAGGGTGAGAGAAAAAACGAAAAAATCACTGCAAAAATCATCGCGAGAGGCTATTGGTAAACAGGATGGTTTTTATTATCTTTGTCCGAATGAAGAGAGGAAGGCTGGAAAAGTTGATTTCAAGGCAAGAGAAAAAAAATTGACTTGTTGCGTCTTTCTAACTATAAGAACTGTATATAGAAAAGAAGCAGAGGATCAATATTTCTTCTTGGTGGAGTAAAAATGGATAAAGTAAAAATCTACTTATTCAAACACTTTGAAAAAATTCTTGTTCTTTCTATTTTACTCATCATTGTCCTCATCCATTTTTTTGTTCCTTACAAGATCGGGTTCCTCAACTTTTTTTATCTTCCCATAATCATAGCCGGCTACTTCCTGGGAAGGAGGATGGCTGTTCTCACCGCCTTTCTTTGTATTCTGGTTATTGTCATATTTATTCTGATTTCTCCTTCCCACTTTTTTACAGACGGCACAGAGAATACCTATGTCATAGTCAGCCTTATCGGGTGGGGTTCCTTTTTAATCCTGACTAGCGCAGCAATGGGATATCTTTACGAAGAAAAGGAAAAGAGAATCAAAGATTTAAAATCCGCTTACATCGGGATTCTGGAGATTCTTTCCAAATATCTTGAATCCGCGGATAGATACACTCAGGGACATTCGGTCCGGGTGTCCCATCTTGCCGAAGATATTGCTCGTTTTATGGGTTTGCCTTCCTATGAGAGAGAGAACATAAAAACTGCCGCATTGCTTCATGACATCGGGAAGACTGAAATAAGCATGGACATCGTCAAGAAGGCCGCCTCTCTTAGCGATAAGGAGAGAGAGCTGATGGCTGAACATTCAGAAAAGGGGGCCCACATCATATCTCTGGTGGGAGGTGTGCTTGAAGAGGCCGTGCCGATTGTCCTGGCTCACCACAAGTTCTATTTTGAGAATAAAACGTCTTCAGCTAAAGATAGGGCTGATATTCCTCTTGGTGCTGAAATCATCGCTGTGGCCGATGCCTATGATGCCATGATCACAGACAGGCCTTATCGGGCTGGTATGCCTCCGTGGAAGGCGTTTGAGGAGATTGAGAAGGAATCCGGAAAGCAGTTCCGTCCCGATGTGGTGAAAGCTTTTAAAGAAGTCCTTATGTCGAGCGACAAGTACAGTAAGGAAGAAAAAGTCACCTCTTAACCAAATCAATCATCGTCAGAAAAAATACCTGATACCTACACTTGAAGTCACCCTTAATTTCGTGGCTGGAGTCAAATCAAGCACGGGTCCGAGTTCGAGGAAAATATCCAGAGGGGATTGTTCAAATAGGTAACATATTCCGACTGGAATCCGGATGCCGATCCTGTCCTCATCTCCGATTCTGATTCTAAACCCAATCCCGAAATAGAGCGGGAGTTTACCCTTATTCACATCGAAAATATTGAAGTCATGGTAGAGATAATCCGCATGCAAATGAAATGAAGATGGTGTGACTAATGACCAGGCCACCGCACAGTCTAGCGCTGAGTTGTTATTAAGCCATTTCTTTGCAATGATACCTGTTGGCTCTCCGAGGATAATTCCTAGCCCAAAATCTTTATCCTGAGAGTGTGCGATACAACTTAAAAACAATATGGTTAATGCAACTAACAAAACTCTCTTCTTCATTGTCAGGCCTCCTTCGAATGGATGGAAACATTCCTTTTTCTTGAAGCGAGGGATTGAATGACTGGGAAGGAATATCAATTGCGATGTGCATGTTAAATGGAGAAGGACATCTCGACGGGATGGATGGACTCCCCGATTAATCCCTTTCCTTTGTCCAGATTATTTCAGGCTGATTCTGGAATCGAATAATTCCACCGTTTTTTTGGCCGAAGAAAAAGGAAAATACGGACTCCTGTCCTTCTATATTCACATAAGTCAATGTGAACAAGATTTCTTCTGTATCAGGCGCTTTCTTTGTCTTGATTTTTTTAATTGTGTTGGCGTTGACCTCTCCTCCAAGAGTCCTGAAGATAATCTTATCCGGGGTCAGCTCGAAACTGGTCTCCTTGTACTTCGAGTCGGTGGTATTCCAGGTTCCTACCATCTCATCTGATATGATTGCTTTTTTCTCGCATCCGTGGGCGAATACGATAATGAGAATAGTGAGTCCGACAAATAACCTTTTTGGTTTCATTTTAATCCCTCCATGGCATTTGAAGTGCCGGAAGATATATGATAGCGAGTTTCAACTGACTCTTGATAATCATAATACACTTTTCAAACAAATGAAATAGCCAAGCTTTTAAGCCAGTCACTCGCTGGTTTTTCTCAGCTCTGACTCCTTGGAAAGTTCTGATTTTATCTGTTCAGAGGCTTTTCTGTCTCCATCCTGAATTCGTTGGTGAAAACTATGATGATATAAAGCCTTCTCTAGTTCAATACCCTAAAAGGGTGAATTTGGAGATGATTTTTCCCTTCTTTTCTCACCCTTAAGGGTGAAAGTATTTTAGATTTCTGTTCCTGGCCGGATAATTTGACTCTTTTACTGCGACTTGCTACTCTGTTTTTAAATAATGAAAGATTAGAAAGATATGAAGTGTCCAAAATGCCACTCCGAAAATCCCGCTGACAGCAGTTTTTGCAGGAAGTGTGGATCGCCTCTTCTTTCCTCAGAAAAAATCGTTGATTCTCACACAAAGACGCTCGAGATGCCTTCTGGAGTGCTTGCCCGAGGAAGCACGTTCGCAGAGAGGTTCGAAGTTATGGAAGAGCTTGGAAAAGGAGGCATGGGTGCAGTCTACAGAGTGTTCGATAAAAAAATAGATGAGGAAGTGGCCTTGAAACTCCTCAATCCTGAGGTCTCCTCTGACTTGAAAACAATCGAGCGGTTCCGGAACGAATTAAAACTGGCCCGCAAGATATCCCACAAGAATGTCTGTCGGATGTATGACATGAATGAGGAGAAAGGAACGCAGTACATCACTATGGAATACGTATCCGGTGAGGATTTGAAGGGCACGATAGTAAGAGTGGGCCATTTGAGCATAGGAAAATCTATATCGATGGCTAAGCAGATATGCGAAGGGCTGCTGGAAGCGCACCGGTTAGGAGTTATTCACCGTGATCTCAAACCCCAGAATATCATGGTCGATAAAGAGGGGGACGTGCGGATTATGGATTTTGGGATCGCCAGGTCCCTGAAGAAGAAAGGATTAACTGGGACAGGAATAATCATCGGAACCCCAGAATACATGTCCCCTGAACAGGCAGAGATGAGAGAGGTTGACCAGCGTTCTGATGTTTATTCATTGGGAACGATCCTGTATGAGATGGTGACTGGGAGAGTGCCTTTTGAGGGAGAGACACCCTTGAGTGTGGCCATGAAGCACAAGAGCGAGCAGCCTTCTGACCCGAGAGAGCTGAATGCTCAGATCCCTGAGGCTCTCAGCCGAGTCATCCTGAAATGTATGGAGAAGAAAAGGGAAAACAGGTATCAGGGGGCCGAAGAGCTCCTTTCTGAACTCAAAAGGATAGAAAAGGAACTGCCCACCACAGAAAGAATCATTCCCAGAAGAAAACCGATCACCCGTAGAGAAATAACTGTGAAATTCACTCCAAAGAAGTTGCTCATCCCTGCTGTGGCTGTCGTCTCCATAGTTATTCTTCTCGTCGTTATCTGGCGTTTTCTCCCCAGAGGGAGAGTCACTCCTTTCCCTGAGGACAAGCCTTCACTGGCTGTCATGTATTTCGAGAACAATACCGGGGATAACAGATTCGACCATTGGAAAAAAGCGCTTTCAGATTTATTGATTGCTGATTTATCGCAATCCAAGTACTTAAGGGTGCTCAGCGGAGAGAGGCTGTTTAATATTCTTGAAGAGATGGACCTTCTGGAAGCGGAAAGTTATTCCTCAAGAGTTCTAGAACAAGTCTCTTCCAGGGGCGGTGTGCAGTATGTGTTGGTGGGAAAGCTGGCCATGGCCGGGGATACTCTGAGAATAAATGCCATGCTCCAGGAAGCTAGCACAGGTGAGACTTTAGGCTCAGAGATGGTGGAAGGAATCGGTGAAGAGAGCCTGTTCTCCATGGTGGATGAGTTGACAATGAAGATAAAGGAAAGTTTCAAGCTTTCGACGACGGAGATAGCCAGTGATATAGACAGGGAAGTGGAAACGATCACAACAAGCTCGCCTGAAGCGTATAAATATTACAGAGAGGGAATGGAGTATCTTTCGAAGGCAGACTATCTCAAGTGCATCCCTCTCATGGAAACGGCGGTCGCTATCGACCCAGATTTCGCTATGGCGTACAGGAATATGGCTGTGGCTTATGAGAATATCGGTTATCGAACAGAGGCGATGAAGCGCTACCAGAAAGCTTTTGAATTGAGCGATAAAGTCTCAGAGAGAGAACGCTATTATATTCACGGAAACTTCTACATGCATTCAGAGACAACCTATGATAAAGCTCTCAAGACCTATGAGGAGCTGCTGAAGATATATCCCGACGACTCCAACGGGCTCAATAACTTAGGCGCTTTAAACTTGTTATTGGAGGAATGGGATAAAGCTATCTCGTTTTTAACAGCCAATATTCAGAAGGGAGACGAATCGTACTTCAGTTATGGGAATGCTTCAACAGGTTATGCTGGTAAGGGTGAATATGATAAAGCGGCGGAAATCCTTGAACTTTACTTGAGAGATATTGCTGACAGCGTGTATATACGCTTCCGTTTGGCATATAATTATCTTTATCAAAGAGAATATGATTCAGCACAAGTTGAAGCGAAGAAATTTTACACGCTAGATCCGAATCATTATCTAAACTTTGTATTAAATGGGGACATTTCTCTTTTCAGAGAGGATTTGACCAACGCAGAAAAGGAATACCAGAAATTGCTGGAGACAGAGGAGCCTGTCGCGCATCAAGATGGCATCAGTAGGCTCAGCGCCCTGTATCTTTTGCAGGGATTGTTTGACAAAGCAAAGGAGCAGGCTCAACTGGGAATTGAATTAGGCGAATTGCTCGGGGAAACGGATTGGAGTTCAGGGTTTCATCTGAACTTGGCTTATGCATTGTTCAAATCAAAGAATTTGGAGGAGGCTCTGAAAGAATGTGAAGCGGGATTAAGCATTTCCTCTGAAGCCGGTATTGTGAGCAGACAAAGAGAAGCTTTACATCTAAAAGGGCGAATATTCCTCGCGATGGATTCGTTGGATGAAGCCCAGGATGTTGCCGATGCGCTTAAGGTACTTATAGATGGTGGTTTGCACAGGAAGGCAGAAAGATTCTACTGGCATCTGATGGGATTGATCGAGCTGAAAAAAAAGAATTTCCAGAAGGCCATCCAGTATTTCAGACAGGCTGTAGCCATGCTCCCCTCTCAGATAGATCCAGGGCATGCGCAGGCGTTGTTTTTTGAACCTTTGGCTTCAACCAATTTCGAGGCAGGGGATGTAGATAAAGCGCAGAAAGAGTATGAACGAATCATTTCCTTATCAACAGGCAGGCTTCTGTATGGAGACATATTCGCCAAGAGTTTGTACATGCTGGGCAAGATTTACGAACAAAAAAGCATGGAGGATGAAGCCATAGAGCATTATGAGAAGTTTCTCAGCCTCTGGGGAGAAGCTGACCCGTCTATCACCGAAATTGTCGATGCAAAGAAGCGACTCACCGCTCTCAAATCCCAGTAATTTTTCCTGCATCAAACCAGTCCTTCAATTTTCCCTGTTTTCACAGAGATGGTCAGCCCTCTTTAAGCAAAGAATTGATTACTGGAGGTGTTTTGAATATGATTCATTTGTCCTGGATTTTACACGAGTGGAGATGGCGGATCTTGGGTAATGGCCTTATCTCAACAAGAAGATCCAGGATATACTCGCATTGTGTGAGCATCGATTCTGATATGCTCGACACAAGTCATTTTAGCGGTGTTAAAAGGAGGGGATGTGATGAAACGATCGATCATTCTTTGGATTGCAGCCCTTTTATTGATTTTTTATTCATCTCATGCCTTATACGGACAAGAGGAGATCAAAATATGGAAAGAATTTGTCAGCCTGATGAAGGACAATAAAGTCACGCCGGATCACGTTCGTCCACACCAATTTATCACGAAAGAAAGGCAGATGAAGGCTCTGGATATCTTTAGAAGAGGAGCCGTATGGAAAGAATGGGAGGCTGAGCCGGATATTATCCGCACCGGGAACACCGTGAATTTCTTGATTCCGCTGAAAGGCAAATCCAATCAGTGGGTAGACTACTGTTTCACTTTTCTGATTGAGGATGGAAAGTGGTACTACAGGCATGTTGAAGCCATTTTCATCCGCCTGGATAAGATATCTTCCCTTCCTGCCTCTGAATTTCCGGATATCTCAGAGAGTCAGAAGGCCTGGGCCCGTCAGGAGATCTACTGGTCCAAGATGGTCTGGCTGTATAACGATTTATCCAAAAAGGAAGGGAAAGAGTCTGCTTTGCGCATAGTCTTGGATGGAGCCGGGTATTTTATGGGTGCGAAAACCTGGGTTCCGTTTGTACCGCCATCACGAGCTTTTATCCTCTATCTCTGCTGGGAGCAGGCTAATCTGAGAGGGAATGATGTTGTTCTTGAGAAACTGGAGGATAACGAAGCCGTTGTCAAGATCAATCCGCTTTTTTTCCAGATTTACAGGCATGCCGGGCATCTCAAACAACAGATTTCTTTCGAAGATTACCGCCAAATATTCGAGACAATCTGGCAGGACAGAGCCAAGAATGCCGGTTGGGATTTACAGATAATTTACAGGGGAGTACAATGCTTCCTTCATTTTAAAAGGTAATAGATTTTTTTGGTTAATTTTTTATTGAGAAGAGAAGGAGAAGAAAAAATGACAAATACAAAGAAACTGATTGTTGGGGCAATGATTCTTTCCCTAGCCATTCTTGCCGCGTGTCAAAAGAAAAAGGAGATAGTAGAGCTGACTCCAATGGAGGAGCTGGGGAAGAAGCTGTTTTTTGACGCCAACCTGTCCACACCCTCAGGACAGTCCTGCGCGTCCTGCCACAGTCCTCTGGTGGGTTGGACAGGCCCTGATTCAGATGTGAATAATACCCTGGCCGTCTATGAGGGAGCGGTCCAGGGCCGGTTCGGGAACCGAAAGCCACCCACAGCCGCTTATGCCGGAGACAGTCCTGTTTTGCACCGGGATGAGGAAGGAACGTTCGTCGGAGGGATGTTCTGGAATGGCAGAGCCGCAGGATTCGAATTGGGTGACCCGCTGGCTGAGCAGGCCATGGGGCCTTTCCTCAATCCGCTTGAGATGAATAGTCCCGATAAAAAAACAGTCGTCCTTAAGGTCAAGGAAGCAGAATATGCGGACCTTTTCGTTGAGGTCTGGGGCCCCGACTCTTTGGATGAGGAAGACATAGATGGAGCCTACGAACGGATTGCGCGGTCTATCGCAGCCTTCGAGCGAACCTCTGAGGTCAATCCCTTCAGTTCCAAGTTTGATGATTTCTGGAGGAATGCCAAAGCGGCAGGTCTGGATGTGGAATCGATCGATGAGTCTAACTGGCATGATTATAATAACCTGGGTCTGGATGAGGATGAGGTGGAAGGCTTAATGCTGTTCAACACCAAAGGCTTGTGTGCGGAGTGTCATGTGCTGACATCGGTCAACGGCAAGCCTCCTCTGTTCACTGACTTCACCTATGACAACCTTGGTGTGCCCAAAAATCCGGAAAACCCCTTCTATTCGATGTCTGCAGAGTGGAACAAGGACGGGAAGGAATGGGTAGACAAGGGACTGGGCGAGTTCCTCGAGACAAAGCCAGAATTTGCCCAATATGCCGCTGAAAACCTTGGCAAGCAAAAAGTCCCCACCCTGCGCAACGTGGATTTAAGGCTTGACGACGGTTTTGTCAAGGCCTTTGCTCACAACGGCTTCTTCAAGACTCTCAAGGACATCACCCACTTTTACAACACAAGAGACAAGGCTGAAGAAAACTGGCCTCCCCCTGAAATAAAGGAGAATGTCAACACAGAGGAATTGGGCGATCTAGGCTTAACGCCGGAAGAAGAAGACCTGATCGTCAAGTTTATGAAAACTCTCTCCGATAGATAAGCAGACAGAAAATCCAAGCGTTAGTGCACTTTTTTTGAACCAGGTCTGCTTCACATTGAAGCGAGTTATTGTCTTTGATTTTTGTTTTGAGTTCGCTTCTTCGGCAATGATCTCTATCGTGTACTCCCCAGATTTCAATTCTGGCAACTGAATTTCGAGTAGAAGAATATCCATCTTTTCTTTCCCTTCAGAATCAATGATGGAAAGGGGCAGTTCAGTCGTTTTCCCTGATTCCTTCTCGACAAGATGAGCCGTAACATTGACCTCGGGTTTCTGGATATCCGCAACGGCACAGCGCACCACAGCCAGGAGTTTTGACACGTCTGGGTCTATCTCATCGACAAGAGGGGAATGTTGGTTGGAAAGAAAGGGATAGATATCGTTAATAGAGAGAGACTCTTTTTTGCCGCCCTTTATCAGACGTAAGTAAGTCGACTGTTTCTCGGGGATGAGAAAGAGAGGGGGGTACAGCTTTATTCCAGTTTTAAAGCGTTCAGGGATATCAACCGAGGAAGAAGCCACAGCGACTTTTCCTGTCTGAAGGTTCCTGATGATCGTTCGACAGTCATACTCACCAGGGGGAAGAGAGAGAATGGCATAACTGTATACCTTCTCTTGAGAGAACGGCGAAAAATCGATATCTCCTCTTGAGGAAAAAACCACATTGTTTTCGTTATCTAATATAAAGTGGGCGTGCTCAGTTTTTCCGGTTATAACTTCTTCGATTTCTTTCAATGGGATTTCAGAGAGAAGGACACAATTGGAGTCTTTTTTTTCAGAGCAAGGGAGAGCGATATTATTGAGAAGGTAAGGATCCTGAAGATAAGGATTTTTGCTCAACGCCAGCTCGATGAGATGGACATCTCTCTCGAATTCGGACAGTTCGGTAAAAGGTTTTGGATTGAAGTATCCACTCTGGGCCTGGACCTCGCTTCCCTTGCGTTTGACCTCGACTTTGATTTGATGAAATTTTCCATCCCATGTTTCATCGATGTAATAGCCCAGGACATAGTAATTACTGGTGACGTTTTGAATCTGTGTAGCCACTTTTTCATAATGGTCAACAAGGTACAAATATTTCCCTCCGGAAATGTCCGATAACATGTCGAGAGAATGGACGTGTCCGGGTCCGAGCGTGCTGACTGAATACACGGGGCTGCTGGCTGTCGCTAATTCTTTACCCATATCTTCATAGTTCTCACGTATTGTTTGGTCTTCTGAAAACAAGAGAAAATCCGGTATTCCCCCTGAGAAGAGGATGATATTCTTGTATCCCGGGATATAACGGAGCATTTTAGCGAGATCCTTGATATTGTTAATAAAAATAGTCGTCTTCTCCACTATATCAGTGGGGGAACCGCTTCGAGCGAATTGTTGAGTTATCGAGCTTTCAGGTTGGGATTCGAACCGGGGACTCCCTTCATCCATGCTGAATCCGCCTTCTATTCCTGGAACTCCCTTCAGCCTTTTGACGGCGGCTCTGACTTTTTCGTGATCAGTCGTTAGATATTCATGGACGACCAATCCGGTCATGTGCGAGTAAGAAAAAACTGCCACTTCATCATCCGGCTGAACCTGGGAATCCATAAAGTGCAAAGCGGCATTCTTGGATTTAGTGACTCCGCGAACGCTATTTCTGTCGATATCCAGAAGAAGGATGAATTTTCGGTTCATCCGGGTTGGAACTTCCCGGGCAGGCGGAAGTTGTGTTTCTTCTATGACTTCTTCGACCTTTTTTTCGGGTTGGACTGGTTTTTTTGGCCTGGAAAGAAAATGCTTTTCAAAGTCAGTGATTTTTTGAAGCTTGCCGTTGTCATACAGGATGAAATCGTCTTTGGTTAAATCTGTGACCGGATTTCCTTCCTTGTCCGTCACGAACACCTGAACCAATTTCAGGACGACGGTCACTTCATACTGGAATGCTTTCTGGCTTTTTTGTGTTTGGGTCGATTCTGGTTTGAATCCATGAAGATTTGGTTGAATGGCAAGAGCGAGAAAGAGAATGAGAAAAAAGATTTTATTTTTCACTTCATTACCTCCTGATCCATCTGTCACTTTTTTGCTTTAAAAGATGTATCTGTCGTTCATATACTCAATTATTCACATATTGTTGTTTATTACTCGTGCCTCCGGTTGACAATCCAAAACTGACTTAATTCGCAAGGTAGCCGGCGCGGTGGGTGATCCTGTACTTTTTATTCTTGACTTTGACTTCAATTTTCTTAAACTTGCCGTCCCCAATGTAAACTTTAGGGGAATAATACAGAAGATAATAGTTTTCAGAGGCCTCGGCGGCTTTTTTGAGTAATGAGGCGACATTTGTGGAACTCTCGGATATTCCTCCTGTGGTCTTTGCGATTTCGTTGAATGTGTTGAATATATCAATAGACATGTCTTGCATGTCCCCTCCTGTCGGGCCCATGTTCTCTACATCTCCGTGAATCATCTTTGTTTTAGTGACGTATAAAAAATGCAGCGAAATCGAGGAATCGGAAAAGGCATGTTTTATATTTTTTGTGTCAAAAGACATAAAGCTTGCTAACTCGCTTTGAAGTTCTAGAAATGACCGAGTTTCAAAGGGTATGTTCGGGTAGGGAAGCAATTCTTTCTGGTAGAAAAAGAATACGAATTTTTGACTTGTCATGCTTTTGAGGAAATCGGAAAAATCCCTGACTTTATTTTCTGAGATATATCTCAGGTTTTTTATTTCTCTTATTTTATCCATCATCAAGAAGAGAGTCGCCTCGCTTAAATTTTTAGAACGATAAAGACTTTCATAATCCCTGATAAGACTTTTGTATTCGCCACTTCCCAGATTGATATCTCTGCGGATGATTTCTTTTAATCGCTCGGCAATTTTTTGGCGGGATAGGACAGCCAACGCTTCCT
>JASFPJ010000060.1:0-13541 GCA_050116035.1 Candidatus Aminicenantota bacterium
CTGGAAGACTTCCAAAAAAAGCTGTTTTATAATCTCATCAATTTCAGTACGTTCTATATCCGTCAACTCATGAACTTTGGGCTGACAACTGATACTCAAACATTGCAAGCCAGAAACCTAACTTTTGGCTGGACCAGTTTTTGGGTTGGGTTCTATCTTGACATTAATACCAACTATGTTATACTAAGTTACTTAGCATAACAATATTTATACTATACTAAGAAAGGATGAGATATGAAATTTTTGCCTAAAATCGAAGAAATCATCCTGTTGTCCATATGGAAGCTACAGGATAATGCTTATGGGACAACCATCATCGACCAGGTCGAAAAAGACACCGGTTCGTCGTGGGTTTCGGGCTCGGTGTACAGCGCTTTAGCACGCTTGAAGAAAAACAAATATATATCCATCGTGAAGACAGAAAAAGCTCCCGATAACCGGGGCCGTCCGAGAATATACTACGTATTAACGGCCTCGGGCCAGCAAAAGCTGACCGGTGCCCAGAAAATCAATAAACGGATGTGGGAAGGAATTCCGCACTTCGAAAATCGCTTTGACTCATGAAGCCCCTAAAGCATCCTGCACACGGGTTTTTATCCTGGCTTCTCAAGAAGGTTTCGGATGAAGACATGGGCATATCGAGCTGCGATTTTCTTTCCGACAAATATCAACAGATCTCAAATGGGGGCAACCGCTTCAAAGCTATCCTGGTCTGCGCCGGACACTTGATTCTGATCTTTTCGTTCTTAGCTTCCGCACGATTATCAGGAGGGATTGCGATGCTGAAAAACTATCTTAGAATCGCCTTGCGAAACATCGTCAAGAACAAAAGTTTTTCCTTTATCAATATTGCAGGTCTTTCGGTAGCCGTCGTTTGCTGCGTTTTTATATTTCTCTACATCTCGGAAGAATCTAGCTATGATGATTTTCATAAGGACGGCGACCGGGTCTTCCGCGTCACAATGGAAATACGATCCGACACTCGAATCCAGCCCTATACGCCCATAGCCTGGCCAGTTGCACCGGCACTAAAGGAAAATTTTCCTCAAGTCGAACACGCGGTACGGTTGTATATCTGGGGTGACTGGCTAGTGAGGCACGAAGACAAAGCTTATTACGAAACTCGGTTCATGTGGGCCGATCCTGAAGTGTTCGAGGTGCTGACGTTCCCGTTTCTGAAAGGCGATCCCCGGACTGCACTCCAGGAGCCAAGCTCCATCGTCATCTCAGAACGGTTGTCACGAAAGTACTTCGGGCTCGACGACCCTATCGGAAGGACCATCCAGGTCAACAGCCGGGATTATATGATAAAAGGAGTCGTTCGTAATCCTCCGACAAATTCCCATTTGAAATATGATCTGATCGCCTCACTGAAAACGATAGAGAATCCCGAATGGATGTCGAACTGGTACGGCACGGAATGCTACACATACATAAAACTGGCCCCCGAAACGGATGTGGAAGCTTTCACAAAACAGATTTCCAATCTCGCCGACAGGTACATCAAAGATTACTTCAGCCGATCCGGTTATTCCTACACTTATTACATTCAGCCGATCAGAGACATTCACCTTCATTCCAATCTCCAGGGAGAGATCGTCCCGATGGATCCCCCGGGAAATCCCTTACACATATCCATATTTTCCTGGCTGGTGGTCTTTATTGTCCTGATAGCATGTATCAATTTCGTAAACCTTAAAACCGCCAGGTCGACAGATAGAGCCAAAGAAATCGGAATGCGCAAAGTGATCGGCGCCAGCCGATCTCAACTGATCAATCAGTTTCTCATGGAATCCATTTTGATATCCCTCGTCGCAATTTGTGCGGCGCTGCTGATTGTGATCCTGCTTCTTCCCTACTTCAATGAAATTTCGGGCAAAGAATTCACTGTGAGCCGGATATTCAGCCTTCAAAACTTAGTCATGATGTCCGGATTGGGTTTGCTGGCAGGAACCGCCGCAAGCAGCTACCCCGCTTTCATCATGTCGGCATTCAAACCAACAGAGACTATCAAAGGTATCCTCGGAACTGGCTCAAAAGGAATCGTGCTCAGGCGGATATTGATAGTCGGGCAGTTCGCCATCTCGACAATCGTAATAATCGGAACCCTGGTGGTTTATCGTCAGCTCGATTACATGAAAAACCGATATCTTGGTTTTTCCAAAGACCAGAAGCTCATAATTCCGATCAGAGAGAACGACTCGCTCATCAATGAATATGCCGCGATCAAAGACGAATTTACCCGACATACGTCTGTGTTGGGAGCGGCTTTTTCCTCTCATGTTCCCGGCCGCGGGACCACAAGCTACGGGACCAGAATAATCGGGGACGGTGATCCCAGGAATCAGGGAATCAATCATATCTACATCGATGCCGACTTCCTCCAAGAATACGATATCGAGATGGCCGCTGGACGGATGTATCAGAATGATATGAGGACAGATGTTTCAACCTGGGATGGAAACGGGTCATTGATCATAAACGAGGCCGCAGTGCGCGCGTTCGGATGGCAGACACCGGAAGAAGCCCTCTGCAAGCAAATTTCAACCGGATATGGCAACCGCACATTGGAAATCATCGGAATTGCCAGGGACTTCCACTACAAGGGGCTTCAATCTATCATCGAGCCTTTGATCATGGAATACTTTCCCCATAGATTCAAGTATTTTAGCTTGCGGATCAGCAACAAAAACATCGACGAGGCCATTTCGTTCCTCAAGGAAAAATGGAAAGAACGCTATCCATCGTATCCGTTCGAATATTTTTTTCTGGATGCGGATTTTAACAATCAATACAAATCCGAAGAAAAAACCGGAAGAATCATCGGCATTTTCTCGATCCTCGGGATTATCATTGCCTGTCTGGGACTGCTGGGACTGACCGCTTTCAAGGTAAAACAGCGCACCAAAGAACTCAGCATCCGCAAAGTTCTTGGGGCATCGGTTATGAACATCGAATTTCTGCTTTTGAAGGACTTCGTGAAATGGGTGGCGGCAGCTAATCTGATCGCCTGGCCTTTTGCCTATTATTTGATGAACAAGTGGCTGGATCATTTCGCTTATAGAATCAACCTGAGTTTGATGCCGTTCATCGTGACTCTATCACTTTCGGTAATGGTGGCTCTGGCGACCATCGGATTCCAGACCATCAAAGCCGCCACGACCAATCCGGCCGATTCGCTGCGGTATGAATAAATTCCTCGACCTCTGGAAGGACGCTGATCCTGGTATTGCTGAGGTTGAAGATGCGAAAAAAAGGCTGGCTGGGTTGAAGGGCTGATTGATGTTCCTTAAAGCCATCGGATTTGGAATCTGTCTTTTATCTTAACGCTCCCATATAATGGTTTCCTAGGGGTTATTAATTTTTATCCCTTAGACTGACTCAAGGGAGTTTTGTATCTTTCCAATTATCTGTATTGTCTGTATAGAGCTATGCAAAAAAGGGACACAAAAGGGACACGGTCATAAATCTCACTCATATCTCAGCGAATCGACCGGATTGGCTGTGGCGGTTTTAATCGTGTGGTAGCTAACGGTGAGGACGGCGATGAGCAGCGCCGTGGCAGCGGCCGTGAGAAATGTCCAGATTTGAATGTTAGTCCGGTAGGCAAAGCCCCGTAGCCACTGGTTCATGACATAATAAGCTGCAGGCCAAGCAATAAGGTTGGAGATCACGACCAGTTTGGCATACTCTTTTGACAGCAGTGAGACAACACTGGGGACAGAGGCTCCCAGAACTTTTCTGATTCCTATCTCCTTTGTCCGCCGTTCGGCCGAAAACGAGGCCATACCGAACAGTCCGAGACAGGCGATGAAGAGCGCCAACACTGTTGAGGAGTTGAAGACTTTTGCCATCCTCTGTTCGGCCCTGTAGAGGTTGTTTATCCTCCCGTCGAGGAAGGAATACTCAAAGGGAATACCCGGGACAAATTTGTTCCAGGTGTCTTCTAAAGACCTTATAGCAGCGCTGATTTTATCTGCATTAATCCGAACGCATGCATATCTAATCCAAGGACCCATCACAAGGATCAGTGGCTCAATCTCCGTATGCAAAGATTTATAGTTGAAGTTCTTGATTATCCCGATTATAGAACCGTCTATTCCTGTAGCCCTGAAGCGTTTTCCAATGGGCGATTCTATACCCATGGCTCTTATGGCCGCCTCGTTCAGGATAAATGCCTGTTCGTCGGTTGGATATTCTCTGGAAAAGAATCTGCCTTGGGACATCTCCATTTTAAATGTATCTAAATAGTCAGAATCGACTGAGTTGATCTGCATCTGAATCCTAACTCCATCCTCCTTCCCTTCCCACCATGCACTCGAGGTTCCGCTTCCGATATGTGTGGGCAGGCTTGATGTGCCAGATACGTTAATGATAGCCGTATTCTGGAGTAAGTCATTTTTCAAAGTCTCGAAATTCTTCTGCATATCTCCTCTGAGGTAAAGGACAACAATGTGTTCCTTGTCGTATCCCAAGTATTTTCCTTTGATGTGAGACATCTGGCTGTGAACGACTGCGGTTCCGATAAAAAGAGTAATCGTGAGAGAAAACTGAGTAACTACCAGGATTTTTCTAAACCACGTTCCGCGATTGCCGGATTTCAAGTTTCCTCTAATGACTTTTATGGGATGGAATGTGGATAAAAAAAGGGCTGGGTAGCTGCCCGAGAGAATGCCGGTCAGGAAGGCGATGGCGATAAGTCCGAGAATAAGCTCCATGTTCCCTGAAAGTCTGAAAGCCAACTCCTTTCCAAAAAGATTGTTGAAAGTAGGGAGCAACATAAGAATCAGGGCGACAGCGAGAAGAAGTGCTATCAGAGATGTAAGTAGAGATTCGATGTAGAACTGCTTGATGATGTCAGATTTTTTAGCTCCGACAACCTTCCTCATCCCCACCTCTCTGGCACGGATTCCAGATCGGGCCGTGGCGAGATTCACGAAATTAAAACAGGCGATAAGGAGGACGAACAGACCGGCCGCAGTAAATACATATACATAGATAATATTCCCGTGAGCGGCAAAGTCGAAATTGAATTTCGAGTGAAGATGAATTCGTGTCAACGGCTGTAGATAATAAAGATTATGTCCCGGATCTTCTCTTTCAATCATAAGTTTTAATTTGCTGTTGACATCTTCAACAGAGCTGTTTCTTCGAAGCTGGACATAGGTGTAAAAAGATACATCGCTCCAGGTCTCCAGATTGCGGCCTGTTCTGCCAAGAAGCTCGAATGGGCGGACAAATTTGAACTGCAGGTGAGAATTGGCGGGAACATCTGCGATGACTCCTGTCACTTTGTAGTCATCGTGGTTGTTTATTGTGATTGTTTTTCCGATGGGATTGGTGTTTCTAAAAAACTTCTTGGCCACCTCTTCTGTGAGCACAATAGAATGAAGGTCTTTAAGAGCAGTAGTTGGATCGCCCAGGATAAAAGGAAAGCTGAACATATCAAAAAAGGAGGGATCGGCCAGAAGTCCATTTGCTTCATAGTGAGTCTTATTTTCGTGTGTAAAGAGCATCCGGCCATGGGGTAGGATTCTGGTCGTATTGGCAACCTCAGGGATTTCTTCTTTCATTTTCCGGGCTAGAATAGGAGGGGATACAGCTTCATGCGTAGTGGCCGCTTTAAGCGGATCGAGAAGGATTCTATGCAGTTCTTTGGCGTTATTATGAAACCTGTCGTAATTAAGTTCATTCTGGATCCATAAGAACATGAGCACACTGCAGGTTATCCCGATGGTCAGTCCAACGATGTTAATGAATGAATAAACTTTGTGCTTTTTCATGTTTCTGAAAGCGACTTTCAAATAATTTAAAAACATGATAAACCCCCAAAAAAAGTAATTAAGGATAAACATTGGAATGGATCTTACAACCTGAGCCCAATACCAGCGGCTTGCCATAAAATGACCTCTCTCTCCTATCAGCTCTTCATATATTTCGGAAAAATCACTCAGGATTGAAAGGCGATCTTCATCGCGAATTGTTCTGACAAGTATCCAGGCCGCCAGGACAGGCGGTTTTTCTCTCGTCTTTTTCATTTGTTATTATTGGCTTCAAACACTTTGTCAGAGATCCCTTTCCAGAGAGACTTCTGGTAAGACTTGACCTCCCAGAGTGCCTTAATGCCTTTCTCTGTCAGACTGTAGTATGTACGGCTTCGCCCACCTTTCTCGTGATAAAAGCGTTTTATAGTTTTGCTGACATAGCCTTTTCGCAGGAGTTGATCCAGTGCAAAGTAGAGGGCACCCATTGAATATTTCTTTTTACATGACTTAGAGACCTGTTTATTAATGGTCACTCCATAGGCAAGGTCTTTAAGTCTCCAGATAGCGATGAGGATGGCCTCTTCCAAGCGAGTGATGACATTCATTCTTCCTCTCAGTTTTATTGGATTCAAATATAAATACGAAAGTATGAAGAAAAAAGTTGACAGTCGATTTTTAGGCGGTCGAGAAATGAATATTTTAAGTCTTTGTTTTTATTGGTCTTTCAATATTCTTAATGCAAATTACGCCATAACGATGAAAATTTTTAATTATAACCATCGCCTTTTCGGTCCTTGAAACTTATATAAATATGTCTTACCTCTTATGTTTTATAATATGGTAAAAATATCTATATCATCTGTTTATTTATACAAGGAAAATTCACCGCATTCGAGGAACTCAAGCATGACATCGAAAAAAGAAAGGTGGGTGATAAGTAAAATTCCGTTTATGCGCTCCCCTGTCTTCTTGGTAAGACCTCCACTTTGAGCATTCAGGCACATATCCTTATTCTGTCCAAAATCGAACAGTCGCTGTTTCAGAAACGAACAAACCTTCCAACCGCCGAATCCCCATTCCCCCGGCTCACCCTGGAGCCTTCATTTGGCATGAAATATGCATATATAGATTGCGAATATATATTCGAGTATGAGGCACAAAATGATATCAAAAACTTTGATGGCCGCATCAACCCGGCCCATCATCCTGGCGATTCTCTCCAGAGGAGAGGATTACGGCTACAACATTATCCTGAAAGTCAAAGACATTTCAGGAGGGCATCTTGAATGGACGTACGGAATGCTCTATCCGGTCCTCCAACGGATGGAGATGGATGACCTGATCACTTCCCAATGGAAGCTTTCGGGAAAAAGCCGGCCCCGCCGCTACTACACCATCACCGAGAAGGGCCGCAAGGAACTGGCATCTGAACTTGTCAGCTGGCGGAATATCTGGCAGGCATTGTCCCGGCTGACAAAGCCGATTCCGGCCGAGGATTAAAAACAGAAGGAGGAATCATGTTCGACCTGGAAAAAGAAATCAGAAAATGGAAGACAAGCTTACAAAAACACGAAGTGTTTGAGGACGGGCTCATCGCCGACATCGAGTTCCTCCTTCGTGACGCCTATGAGACCGAGAGAGAGGCGGGGCTTTCGGAAGAGGCAGCCTTCCGCCAGGCTATATCCCAGGTGGGGACAGCTGAAAGTATCGCGGCTGAATACAACAAAAACCGTCTCGTCATGCTCAACCGCCGCTCTCCCCTGCGCCCCGGCCGCATCATGCCGGCTCTCATCTGGAATTACATAAAGACAGCCCTGCGGTCGATCCGCCGCCAAAAAGGATTCTCTTTTATCAATATTTCCGGTCTGGCCATCGGCCTTACTGCTTGTATGCTGATCGTTCTCTGGGTGGTGGATGAATGGAGCTTCGACCGTTTCAACACCAACGCCGGCCGGATTTACAGAGTCTATCGCGACGAGGCCTCCTCTCGGGAAAGTTCCACGACAATCCTGACCCCTCCGCCCATGGCCGCGGCCCTTAAAACAGATTTTCCTGAAGTCACCCAGGCCACCCGGTTCGGCTACTGGCGCAGAACGCTCGTGACCTATAAAGACAAGAGTTTCAACGAACCCGGGTACAGGAATGTCGACCCTGATTTTTTCGATATGTTTTCCTTCCCTCTGATGAAAGGCGACCCGAAAACCGTCTTCGAAAATCCTTACTCCGTCGTCCTCACGGAAAAAACCGCAGCCAAATATTTCGGAGAGGAAGATCCCATCGGAAAAATCCTTACGGTGAATAACACTTTCGACGTCATTGTCACCGGTATAATCCAGAACGAACCGCTGAATTCAAGCCTTGAATTCGACCTCCTGTCCCCCTTTGAAATCATCCTCAAGGAATTTATCGGGGAAGTCCACAGAGATAACTGGGGATTCAATTCCTTTTACACCTTTGTCATGCTGGAGCCATCCGCCTCCGCCGAGAACCTCAACCAGAAACTCACGAGCTACCTCAAAAAATATGACGATGAGGACACAAACGCGCTGGTTCTCCAGCCTCTCACCGACATCCACCTTTTCTCCAACCTGGGCCATGATCTCGACAACCGGGGCGATATCAAATACGTCTGGATCTTCAGTGCCCTGGCCGTATTCGTCCTGCTGATCGCCTGCGTCAATTTCATGAACCTCACCACGGCCCGCTCAGCCAACCGGGCCAAGGAAGTCGGGCTGAGGAAAGTCGTTGGAGCGAGCCGGCCGCAGCTCATCCGGCAGTTTTTCGGCGAGTCGGTCCTGATGGCTCTTTTCGCCCTGGTGATCGCTCTTTTTCTCCTGGAGTTACTGCTTCCGCTGTTCAACAACCTCTCCGGCAAACAGCTCACTTCAGCCTGGATCAACAACCCCACTCTCTTACTCGGATTTATCGGGCTGGCTCTTTTGACCGGCATCTCTTCCGGGAGCTACCCGGCCCTGTTTCTGTCCTCATTCCAGCCGGTCCGGATCCTCAAAGGCACGATGCGCTCCTCCGGGGCCAACCCGCTGTTCAGAAAAGTGCTGGTTATTTTCCAGTTTTCGCTGTCTGTTCTTCTCATCATCGGAACGCTCATTATTTCCCGCCAGCTCTCCTACATAAGAAACATCGATCTGGGTTTTAACCGGGAGCACATCATCCATTTGAGTATCCACGGCGAACTCCATGATAAATACGGAGCCATCCGCGAACGGTTCCTGCAAAATCCCGATGTCCTCCATGTCACAGCTTCCATGACTCTTCCCGTTGACATCCAGGGCAGCCCCGGGACTCCGATGTGGGAAGGGAGACCGCCTGATGCCAAAATGGAGATCAAAGCTGACTTTGTGGATTATGACTACATCGAGACTTTCGAAATTCCCCTGGTTGAAGGCCGGAGCTTTTCACGGGAATATGCGACCGACCCTGAAACCGCCTTTATCGTCAACGAGGAAGCCGTCAGACGGATGGGTCTTGAGAAATCCGTGGTGGGAAAAAGGTTCGGGTTCTGGAATATCGACGGCCAGATCATCGGCGTCATGAAGGATGCCCATTTCCAGAGCCTCCGTCAAAAGATCGATCCGCTTGTCTTTAAGATGTTTCCCCCCTGGCTGAGGCGCATGTATGTGAAGTTTCGTTCTGACAACGTGTCTTCCACTCTGGCTTCTCTGGAAAAGTCCTGGAAAGAGATGAACCTGGGCTATCCCTTCGAGTACCGGTTTCTGGATGAGGACTTCCATGACCTGTACAGCAGTGAAGCGAGACTGGAGAAAATCTTCAAGTCCTTTGCAGTCCTGGCCGTATTTATCGCCTGTCTGGGTCTTTTCGGCCTGGCCTCATTCATCGCCGAACAGAGGACCAAGGAGATCGGGATCCGGAAGGTCCTGGGCTCATCCACTGCCCGCATCGTGGCGCTCCTCAACCAGGATTTCCTAAAGTGGATAGCCGTCGCCACTCTCATTGCCTGGCCCCTCGCTTATTTCACCATGCAGGCATGGATCCAGAAGTTCGCCTACCGGGCCAATATCGAGGTCTGGGCTTTCCTTCTCTCTGCCGCAATCGGCCTGGGTGTGGCTATGCTCACAGTCAGCCTGCAAACCCTTAAGGCGGCAAGGGCCAATCCGGCCGACAGCCTGAAGCATGAGTGAGCAGAAATATACAGGAATTTCCTTTTTGGCCTTACCTCAATCCCTCACCATTTCGCGTGATTTCCACCTGCTGACATCCTGAAATAGGAAAATCAAATCCAGAACGACAAGCTCAACAACTTTAAAAGCGGCAAAATTCAACTCAGCTAAATTCGGATTAAAATCCATATCTGGCAACCTTTTTGAGCTAAATGGCGTCTATAGTATATAACAGTACGATATTATAGTATTATTGCGGACAGATATTAGAGGAGATTCAGAATGAAAATCTTATCAGTCAATGAGCAGATCTTTCTGATAGCCATATGGCGGCTCAAAGACGAGGCGTATGGTGTCAGGATCCGGGATAAAATCACCGAAATGACTGGAAGGACGTTCACCTTCGGCACTCTGTACAACACCCTGGATAACCTGGCAAGGAAAGGCTATCTGACTTCCCGCGCGGTGCAAATCCTCAATCAAGCCGGAGGAAATAAGAGAGTCTACTACACCATCACCAAAGCCGGTTTTGAAGCCCTGGGTGAAGCCAGAAAGCTCCAGGAAGCTCTCTGGAAAGATATTAAAAAATATGCATTCTGAAAAAAAATGAAACCATCTAAAAATCCTTCCCCTCCCCGGCTGGCGGTTTGGTTCGTCAAGCGCCTTGAGCGGTATCAGATAAACCATGCCATCATCGACGACATGCAGGAGGTTTTTACAAGGATGTACAGGGAGCGCAGCTTTATTGTTGCCTGCCTTTGGTACTGGGGTCAGTGTTTAGATGCCGTTATCAAAGACATCCTTTTTAACTTAAGATGGAGGTCCATCATGTTTAATAATTATCTGAAAATCGCATTGAGAAACATCAAAAAGCACAAAGGTTTTTCATTTATAAATATTTCAGGATTAGCCGCAGGAATTGCATGTTTTTTCCTGATTATGCTGTATGTCCAGTTTGAAATGAGCTACGATAAATTTCATAAAAATTCGGACCGGATTTACAGAGCCGTACCCGGGCTTTATAACTATGTTTTTACTCCTCCTCCATTAGCGCCTATTCTGAAAGAAGAGTATCCGGAAATTGAGTCCATTGCACGAATATCGAGGTTTGGTATTTCAAGAAGAGACAGGATATTGTTTTTACATAAGGGAAAACAAATTCTGGAGAATGATGTATTCCTTGCCGATCCGGAAATCTTTGATGTTCTGACATTGGATTTAATTAAAGGAGATTCTCAAACAGCTCTTTCCGATCCGAATTCCATAATAATGACGGAAGCAATGGCTGAAAAGTATTTCGGAAATGAAGATCCAATAGGGAAAACTTTAATATATGAAAATTCACATGCGTTTCAGGTTACAGGGATAATGAAAAATTACCCTGAAAACTCTCATTTGTCCATTAACTTCATTATTCCGTTTGAAAACAACAGGATAGTCCAAGGATATGATCTTACATCCTGGGGATGGAACTATGTTCATACATTCTGCCTGATTCGTGAAAAAGCCGACATAAAGGCTATGGAAAAAAGATCAAACGCAATGCTAATAAAACACAGATTTAACAATAAAGTTAATGAACACAATAAGGACGATCAAATCTATTTTTTTCCGATAACCAAAATATATCTTCATCCTCCGGCTGGCGGCGGCCCGTATAATTTTTTGTGTATTTTAGCGTTAATAGCTTTTTTTATTCTGATCGTTGCCTGCATAAATTACATAAACCTCACGACTGCAAGGTCCGTCAACAGGGCAAAGGAGATCGGTATCAGAAAAGTCGTCGGTGCAAACAGAAAACAGCTTGTTAAACAGCTTCTGCTTGAGTCTACATTAATCACCGTTTTTGCATTTTGTTTTTCGCTTATAATTATTTATATGTTTCTTCCGGTATTCAACCAGCTGGTTGACAGAAACCTGTCTCTGGATCTGATGAATAATTTTCAGTTTATAGGGCTATTTTTCTTTTTGGTTGTTTTGGTAAGTATTGTATCTGGAAGTTATCCCGCTTTGTTTATTTCTTCATATAAGCCGGTTTCAACAATTAAAGGTAATCTACAAACGAGTTCAAAAGGAAAAGTACTGAAGAACTCCCTGGTAATATTTCAATTCGGGATATCCATAATACTCATTTTCTGCACATTTGTTGTAAAGAACCAGCTCGATTTCATTCAAAACAAAGAAACCGGATTTACAAAGGACCGGATCGTCAATATTGTGGTAAGAGACAAAAATGCCCGAAAAAACTTTGAAAATATAACCATGGAGCTCCAGAAGAATCCTAAAATCATTGCTGCCTCCGCTTCAAGCCATCTTCCAAACGGTATTGGGTACTCAAGCAGTATTTGGTGGCCCGAAAAAACTGAAGATGAAAAATATGTACAAAGTAATTTTGGAATGGCAGGCTTTGACTTTTGCAGCGTTTTTGATATCAAAATTGTGAGGGGAAGAGATTTTTCCAAAAAAGAGTTAATTGACCGAAACGGTGCGTTTCTAATAAATGAATCAGCGGCAAAAGAGTTAAAATGGGATAATCCTTTAGGGAAAAAAATCCATTGCTTCGGAAGTACCGGCAGAATTGTCGGTATTATGAAAGATTTTAATTTCCGTTCGTTTTATAGCGAAATTTCTCCTCTAGCCATTTTTCTGAATCCGAATATGCAGACGGAGGCTCTGGCTTTCAATGAAAGGAACGAATATTATATATCAGCTAAGATCAGGGGTGATTCTATTCCGGAAACAATTGGATTTTTAAAACAAGAGATGAAAAGTTTCAGCCCTGATTATCCTTTTGAATACTTCTTTTTTAATGATTTGTTCAACATGACATACAGGAGAGTTGAAAGAACTGGGAATATATTCAGTTCTTTCGCTTTAATTTCCATATTCATATCCTGCCTCGGACTTGTCGGGCTATCGGCATATATGGCTGTGATTCGTACAAAAGAAATCGGAATCAGAAAAGTTCTGGGAGCAAATTCGGTTAATATTTTTTATATACTTTCAAAAAATTTCGTAATATGGATTCTTATTTCAGCTATATTCGCTTTCCCAATCGGCTGGTATTTCATGAATAAATGGCTGCAGGAATTTGCCTACAGGACCGATCTGAGTGTCTGGATATTCCTTCTTTCCGGTCTGGCGGCGTTCTGCATCGCTCTGTTAACCGTCAGCTACCAGTCCATCAAAGCTGCCACGGCCAATCCAGTCGACTCCCTGCGGTATGAGTGATGGATTTATAGCTGAAACGTTGAAACTCCAATCAGGATTCAAGAGCGCGGCTTTAATGGCTTGATAACTGACAGTCGCCAGGGGGCGATCCCCACGGCCAAGAGCCCTGTTAAGAAAAATACCCAAACATCAATCCCGGATATATAGGCAAAATCTTCAGCCAACGGAGATATGTTTTAGTTCAAGGATGGAACCGTATATGTGCATTTTTGAAAAGGCGGCTTCTCGGATAAATTAGAGAAGTCCATTACGGACTACACTTGTTATTAAAAGAGAACAGTAATTATCTGCTTCGTCCATGCTCTACCCAAGAGAAAAAATTGGCATACTTTTTGCATATTTCTTGATGAACAAATTGTATTCAGGAGAGACATCAGACTGGATTCAAAAGTATAGGGGGGATACA
>JASFPJ010000061.1:0-13414 GCA_050116035.1 Candidatus Aminicenantota bacterium
TGCTCATTTTTTTACGAACTATAATTGTATCATCTTCCTCTCAGCCATTTCAAGGGATCAACGGGTTTGGCCTTAGAGCGTATCTCAAAATAGAGAGTGACTCCCTTCAATGAGCCAGTGTCACCGACGATGGCTATGGGCTGTCCAGTTTTAACCAGATCTCCCATTTTGACCAGGAAATCTGCACAGTGGCCGTAGAAAGATAGATAGCGGATTCCATGATCGATGATGAGTAAGTTGCCATATCCTTTAAAATAGTCAGAAAAGACAACCTTTCCTGGATGGATAGCTTTAACAACGGCCTGGTTTTTCTGGGGAGAGATTTCGATTCCATTGTTAAAGGTAACGGTTCGGAATTGTGGATGGACCTGCCGGCCAAAAGTCGACACCACGGCTCCTTCAAGCGGCCAGGGGAGTTTTCCTCTTTGCTCGTAGAGGGGAACAATAGTGATAGGGAAGGAGATTTCCTCTTTGAGGAGCTTTTCGATTAATAGCTGGAGCTGTTGAGCCCTTTCGTTAAGCTCTTCCAGAGCTTGAATATGCATCTTCTTGTTTTCCTTTATATCTTTGATGAGAGCCTTCTGTCTTCTCTCCTGCACATCGAGTTCTTGCCTTTTCTTCTTCGTTTTCCAGATTAAATTTGAACTTTCCTTTTTTTTCTCTTCGAGTTCTCTTTCTGAATCTTTGAGTAGAGACAGTGTATCCACGTAGCTGGAGATCACTTCATTCTGATACTGGACCAGAAGGGTCAAATTTTTGCTCTCGGAGACGAGCGTTCCCATGTTTTCGGCCTGAAGCATAAACTGGAATGGATTGACTTTGCCAAATTTATACATGGAGACAAGGATTTTTTCTATGGATTCTTTCTCGTCATCCAGCTTGGACTTGAGCTGAGGTATTCTTCTTTGTATGGATGATAGCTCCCGGTTCGTATTGCCCAGCTGCATGGTGTAGAGTGAAATTTCTTTCCGGATCAAATTTTTATGGAAGCCAATCCTGTCCAACTCAGAGAGGAATGTCGATTCCTTTTTTTCCTCTTCCTTTAGTCTGAGCTTGAGCTGGTCGATTTGTCCGGAAATATCTGCCAGGCGCTTTTTATATTCGGAGACATTCTGCTGGCCGGAGAAACCAAGAGAAAAAGAAAGGGCTAGAAGGAGTAGAATTCTGTATATGAGGTGGATTCCTTCCCGACGACTTTTACGGAACTTCATTATTTTTAATGATATCCCCCGCGGTTGATTTTATCAACCCAAAAAATAGGGATCGCATATTAACATCTAACGTTTCTTTGTATACTCGTGTGGATTGGGGTGGCATCTTAACGTTTGAGATTTCTTTTTCGCTGATCAGAAGGATCTTTCTCTGTCGATGGATGGTTTAAAAAGAGTAGAAACAGTAAAGGGCACCATGTTAAGACGCAATCCCTGACAGTCCAATTCGAATATCGAGATGCGAACCCTTATTCAAATGTCGAATGTTGAGACGCGACCCCTTATTCGCATTCGATCTCTTATGATCTATCTTTTTTATAGTAATATTTTTGTGTGACTTTTCCGACCATCCCGGCCAGGATAATCATGGATATCAGGTTGGGAAACGCCATGAAGGCGTTGGCCATATCTCCTACGTACCAGACGATATTCAGATGCGGACCCTGGATGTTCGCACCGATGAACAGCAGGATGATGAACGCGATCCTGTAAGGATAAATGATTCGCACTCCAAAGATATACTCCAGACATTTTTCACCGTAATAGCACCATCCCAGCAGGGTTGAATAGCCGAATAGAAAAGAACTCAGAGCGATGATGTATCCTCCAAAAGGGATGACCGAATCAAAGGCCGCGGCTGTTAACTTCGTGGAGGTGAGCCCTTCTGACGAGCCAAATACAGCCGTTTTGAGATACATCCCTGTGATGACTATGGTCAGGGTGGTGAGGGTGTTGACAACGAGTGTGTCAATGAACGTTCCTGTCATGGCGATGAGGCCGTTCCGGGAGGGATCTGATGATTTGGAAGCAGACTGGGCGATGGCGGCTGAGCCCAGCCCGGATTCGTTGGAGAGAAGCCCTCTTCTGACACCGACACTGATTATCAGTTTCACAGAGGCTCCGACCATTCCCCCACCAACAGCTTTAACGGAGAAGGCGGATTTAAAAATAACGGCAAAGGCCTCAGGAAGGTTGACAATGTTGGCACCGATGATGACAAGGGCGCCTCCAAAATAGAGAAGGATCATTGTCGGGACCAGGCGTTCGGAGACTGCGCCGATTCTCTTGATTCCTCCCAGCACAACCGCTCCGACCATGGTGAATACGACAAGTCCAGTCACCCAGAAGGGAACCCCGAGCTGGTCGTTAAAGACAAGGGCCATGGAGTTGGACTGGGCCATGTTGCCTGTGCCGAAAAGGCAGGTGAAAGCCCCGCAGATGGCAAAAAACATGCCCATGAATTTAGCGAATTGCACATTTTTTATGCCGTAGCGGGCGTAATACATGGGTCCGCCGGACATTTCTCCACGCTCATTCTTTATCCTGAACTTGACTCCTAAAAAACCTTCAGCGTATTTCGTGGCCATACCGAAGAAGCCGGCGATCCACATCCAGACTGGCGCTCCTGGTCCACCGGTGGCGATGGCCGTGGCCACACCCGCCAGGTTTCCGTTGCCCACCGTCGCAGCCAGGGCGGTCATCAAAGCGGCATACGGAGAAATATCTCCCTCTTCTTTTTCAGACTTATCCTTCCTCATCGCTCCCTGGAGGACCATCTTCAAGGAAAGGATTAGGCGTCTGACCTGAATCAACCGAGTGACAATGGTGAGCGTGATCCCGATTAAAAAGAGAAGGACAACCATCAGGGGCATCCAGATAAAATCGCTTGTTTCTTTGGTGAACACAAGGGCTTTATCCAAAAAAGAGAGAGAAATATTGAAGTCAGATTCGAGCGTTTCATCTCCTTCTCTGACCTCAATCTCTCTTCTCTCTCCTCCAGCGGGCGTTGCGCTGTAGAGGTCAACCCAGATGATGTATGTTCCCAGTTCGATGTTCTGGAAAGCAAAGTTTCCCTCTTCATCTATTACAGATTCGAGACGGTTTTCCATCCCCAGGGGCTCAAGCAGCACAGAGCCATGAGTGTAGGGCTCTCCTTTAGCCGCATCAGTGACTTTGCCTTTGATTTCGGTCGCGTTTAATAATGAGAATCCAGTGAGTGAAAGAATCAAGAAGATGATGACGATAAATTTTTTCTTCATAGCACCTTTATCCTGCAATAGTTTTTATAAAGTAAAGAATGAAGAGTATGGCGACTGGTGTGAGGAACTTAAGCGAGAAGACCCATATCGGTCGCAGTTTAAATCGTGGGTTTCCAGAGGCGATTTCCTTGAGGGCCTTTTTTGCTCTCCAGACGTAGCCAACGAAAATACAGATGAAAAAAGCGCCGACAGGCAGTGCGATATTCTGGAAAACAAAAGCAAAAATGCTTAAAACTCTAAGTTTAGTGAAAAACTGCATCCCTCCTGTGGAGAGGGCAGAGGGAATGCCGATAATAAAGGTGATTATGCCGATGACAAGGACCGCTTTTTTTCTCGACCAGTTTCTCTCATCGACAAAGTATGCGACAGGTACTTCAAGAAGAGAGATGGTCGAAGTCAACGCCGCCACAGTGAGAAGCGTGAAAAAAAGAATCCCAAAAATATATCCGCCGGGGAGCTGGGAAAGAATGATGGGAAAGATTTGGAATGCCAGGCCCTCTCCGCCCACATCGCCCGGCTGACCGGAAAAAGCGAGAGTGGGAAAGATAATCAGTCCGGCGAGTAGAGCGATCAAGGTATCCGAGAAGGAAACCCATCCCGCGGATGAGACGAGATTTTCCGACTTAGAGATGTAGCTGCCGTAAGTGATCATAGTCCCCATACCCAAGCTGAGAGAAAAGAAGGCCTGCCCGAGTGCGAACAGAATGACCGTACCGTTGAGCTTAGAGAAGTCGGGTTTGAGATAAAAGGCGATTCCCTGACCTGCGCCGGGAAGAGTGAGGGCTCTTATTGCCAGAAGCACGATCAAGAGGAAGAGAGCGGGCATCAGGATTTTTGTCCATTTCTCGATCCCTTTCTTGACTCCTTTAGAGATGATGAAGATAGTCAATCCCATGATCAGGCCGAAAAAAATGAAGACCTGGAGAGGATCAGAACTAAAATCAGCAAATATTTGATTCGACATTTCCGCCGTGAGCTTTCCTTTAAAAGCACCAGCGACTGTTTTGAAAATGTAACCGGCAGCCCAGCCGGCCACAACCGCATAAAAGGAGAGTATGCAAACTCCGGTAATGATTCCCAGGTAGCCGACGAATTTCCAGGGTGAACCGGGCTTAATATACTCAAAGGCGCCCACAGGATTCTTCTGTGTGTGACGGCCGAGAGTGAGCTCAACCAGCATCACAGTGAATCCGATGAACACCACAGCCAGGATATAGACGAAAACAAAAACTGCGCCGCCATTCTGACTGGCCACACTTGGGAAACGCCAGATATTGCCCAGGCCTATGGCTGAACCTGTTGCAGCGAAGATGAAGGCGATTTTGGAGCCCCAGACTCCTCTAGCGCTTGTTTTCTGGTTCTCCATTTTTCAGTCTCCTTTATACTGGCAGTCAGAAGTTTTCATATTTATCCGTATTTTTTACCATAAAAAGGGGGCAGGCTCAACAAAATAAAAAATCAAATGGATTCCATATTAACATTTGACATTTCTTTTTCTTTTCCACTTATCACAAGGGATTTTCCCTGATGACTCACAAAAAAAAGAAAAGTGAGCGGGAAAATATCAAATACGGGCACGCAACATCAAAAAGAGGTTGCCTAATTCTTGCTTCCTTCTTAAAATGAGAAGTCAATCTAATCAAGGAGATATTTACTATGCCCACAGTCGAAATAAAACCTGATGTCTACTGGATAGGAGTGAATGACAGGACCACTGATCTTTTTGAAGGGATATGGCCGATCACAAAGGAAGGCGTTTCCTACAACTCCTATTTAATAAATGACGAGAAAAAGGCCATCATCGACCTGATGAAGTCATTCAAAGGAGATGAATATCTGGCCCAAATCGATGAAGTCACAGATATCTCTAAAATTGACTACGTGGTTATCAATCACATGGAACCCGATCATTCGGGCCTTATCAGGACAATCAAAAGGATCGCTCCTCGAACCACCTTCATCGGTTCGGCAAAGACCAAAGAAATGCTGGAGAGCTTCTTTTCCATTAAAGAGAATGTCCGTGTGGTTAACGATGGGGATACGCTTTCTCTCGGAAAAAGAACCTTGAAGTTCTTCGCCACTCCCTTTGTCCACTGGCCAGAGACCATGATGACTTACGAGACCTCTCATCGGATTCTGTTTTCTTGTGATGGATTTGGTGGGTATGGCGCTATCCGGGGATCAATCTTTAACGATGAATGCAAAAACTTCGACTTTTACGAAAAGGAAGCCCTCCGGTATTACGTCAATATTGTGGCCAATTTCAGTGCGAGGGTACTTGGTGCGATCGAGAAATTGGCTGATCTTCCTGTGGATATCATTGCTCCGTCTCATGGTTTGATCTGGAGGAAAAATCCCTCCCTCATCGTTGATCTCTACAAGAAATGGGCCGAGTATGCCAAAGGCAAGACTGAACCAGCCATAACTCTAGTTTATGGGTCCATGTATGGTTACACGGAGATGATGATGAATGCAGTGGCCCAGGGAATATCACAGACTGGCGTTCCCCTTGAAATATTCGACGCTGCACGCACCCATGTGAGTTACATCCTACCCTCTCTCTGGTCAAAGAGAGGGGTCATGATAGGTGCACCCACCTATGAAGTTTCCCTCTTTCCGCCTGTTGCAGAGGTTTTGAACACGGCTGCCCATAAGCACATCAAGAACAAGACAGCCGCCTATTTTGGAAGCTATGGTTGGAGTGGTGGCGCGCGAAAAAACTTAGAAAAAATCATCGAGCCTCTAAAATGGGAAATTATCGATACTTTTGAATTCAGAGGATGCCCCAAAGAGGGTGAACTCAAGAAGGGAGAAGAATTCGGCCGGAAGTTTGCAGAGCGAATCAAGAAAGGAAGATAAATATTTTGGGCCTAGATAAAATGGGCTCAGGCTTTATCTGGACGAATAGATTCATGCTTGTTTCCGGATATAAAGGCTCTACTGTTGGCAAAGATAGCGCTGATTCTTCATTTTTCAACCCCTGCTCCCGGGTGTTCGACTCCTTTCACACTTGAGCCGAAATATGATATATTGATGGACGAATATTTCACTGAGAGAAAAAATGGAAGATACAGGCTGGAGAAAGAGCTTAAACAATTTTTTAGATGACCTCAGGATCATCGAGGAATGCAAAGGTGAAACTCCAGAAAACTTCAATCAATTTTGTGAGTTTATTGCCGAGCCTTCCTTTGAGAGTCTGTCAGAAGAGCTGAAAAAGTATGGGATCAAATCAAAGTATCGGATCAAAAAGCGGAAATGGATTGCCTTTGAGGTGAAGTTCCCCAAGTCGAGAATAGATAATTTTCATTACATCATCATCCTTCCCAAGAATTCCATCGAACTCAAGTTAAAACTTCGGACAAGGGGGAGGAGAACCAAAAAGAGCTTTATCGAGGAAAAAGTGGAGCCCTTCATGAAGGATGTGCTCCCTTCGGAGATCCTGAAGCTTCCCAAAGAAAATTTGATCTTGGACGTGATCAAGCATTACAGAAATTTCAGCTATGAGATTCTCACCAACACTGAATGATCAGCGATAGATTGGTTTCCTTTTGAGCCCTCTTCCTTTTTTGATCTTTCCGGTTTTACTGATTATTTCCGCTCTATTCAAATTCTCAGGAATATATCCCGACTTCTTCGAACCACACATTTTCATGGAGGAAAAGAATTGAAATCAGGGCATAGATTTGTTACCTTTCTTTTCTTTAAATGAGAAAGAAAAAATTAGCTCCAGGAATCCTGAAGATTCAACTCCTGATTTTAATATCCTATTCGTCTATCACCGTCTTGACTCTCCTCTCCATCTTTTTCGAACACTTGGGAGGCAGCCCTCGGCAGATCGGTTTCCTGATGGGACTTTTCGCTTTTGCTGCATTCTTATCCCGTCCGTTTGCTGGCTGGCTTTTGAGTCAATTCAATCCCAGGGGAGTCATGATTGCTGGGCTCACCCTCATGCTCGTGGTGGCATCCCTTCATCCTTTTATCCAGGAATTGAACTGGTTCGTTGTCTTCATAAGGATCTTTCATGGCCTGGGGTTTTCCGTATTTGTCCTGGCGGCTTTATTGATAACAATTAATTTAAGCCACGAAGAGGAAAGAGCCTATGCCCTAGGCGTCGTGTCCACTGGCTTCATGATTCCGCTCTTGGTGTTTCCTTTTCTGGGAGAGGAGATCATTCGCAGATTCGGCTTCTTCGCCTTTTTTCTCAGCGCGATTTTTTTATCCGTCATTCCTTTCGTCTATGCCTTTTTTGTCAAGCTCAACATTCCCGGCTTTTCTGAGGATTCAGAAGTCAAGAGTGTGGGATTTCTTTCCCTTCTGAAACAGAAGAAAATTAAATTGATTTTATTTTTAGCTGTAATCTTCGAAATCGGTCTGAGTTCTTGTCTGGCCTTTGTTCCTCTTTTAGCCATCGGTGAATCTCCATTGCGTGCGGGGTACTATTACACATTTCTCGCTTTGAGTGCCGTGTTTGTGCGCGTTATCGGAGGGAGTCAACTCAGATTTTGGGGGAGCCCAAAGCTGCTTCTCCCGGCCTTCTGTTTGATTTCCGGAGGAGGGCTCTTGATCTCTCTCTCCTTCAGCAATGTAGTGCTTGGAATCTCTGGAGTGATCTATGGAATCGGAATCGGGATCCTCTATCCCCATCTCTCGGCTCTGATTGTCAAGGGAATCACATCCAGGGAGAGGGGGAAAGTCTTGAGTCTATTCGCCTCTTCCGTTGACCTAGGTTTTGCTCTTGGCCCTCTTCTTTTTGGCTGGATTTATCAGTCAATCGGAATCCGGCCGTCTTTTGCTCTAATATCTGCATTCGTCTTTCTCTCGTCCATTAGCTTTATTCTACTGGGAAGATTGGGGTCGCATCTTAACATTTGACATTTCCATGGGAAGATTGGGGTCGCATCTCAACATTCGACATTTCCATATATTTGATTTTTTTAATCTAATTGATTATCAAAGCAAATTCCGAAGAGCAGTCATTTTTAAGAAATGTCAAATGTTGAGATGGAACCCCAATTAGAGCCGCCAGATCAAGCGAAATTTCACCCGCTTATCCAGGCGAGTGATCCCTTCTTTCTTCGCTGATTCTACGGCCTGGTCATACTCTTCTTGGGTGATGCTTCGGTTGAGCGGAGAGTCGGGAGCTATTCTCCCGCATGGATGGTACTGGTCCATGATGTTCACATAGGTGTTTTTTGAGATTTTTTTGGCTAGGAAACGCATCACTTCTTCTGTTCCTGCCATTCCTTGAGGAAGGACAAGATGCCTCACTAATAGACCTTTCAAAGCGATTCCCTTTTCATCTAAGAGAAGGTCGCCGACCTGACGATGCATTTCCTCAATGGCGGACTTAGCCACAGTGAAGTAATCAGGGACCTGTGAGTATTCTTGAGCCGCATGACTGTCCTTGTATTTAAAATCAGGCATGTAGATATCAAAGACACCATCCAGGAGTTTCAGAGCCTCGAGAGAATCATATCCTCCGGTGTTGTAAACAAGGGGGACGGTAAGCCCTTTCTCTATGGCAAAGGGGAGGGCTTTCAGGATTTGAGGGACATAATGAGTCGGAGTGACAAAATTGATATTGTGGCAGCCCAGCCTTTGAAGCTCAATCATCATACTGCCCAGCTTTTCGAAAGAAATTTCTCTTCCTTCTCCAAGATGGCTAATAGAAAAATTCTGGCAAAACACACATTTGAGATTACAGTGTGTGAGAAAAATTGTGCCCGAGCCGTGGACACCCACAAGAGGATTTTCTTCTCCGAAATGTGGGGATGCGGAAGAGACTTCAGGATTGAGCCCAGCGCCACAGAAGCCTGTTTCTCCTTGGAGGCGGTTCACACTGCAGTGACGTGGGCAGAGAGTACATGCTTCGAGTAAGTGGAAAGCTTTCTCGATTATCTCCGGGAAAAGGCCATCTCGGTATGATTTCAGATAAGCGGCCTCAAATTTCTCTGACTTCATGTTTTCCACAGATTATACCATATTAAAAGAGGTCGCATCTTAACATTTGACATTTCTCAATAGAGGATTAATCCACAGAACTTTCTTCGATGGCAAGTTAAACGAAAAAAGCAAATGCATAGAAATGTCAAATGTTAAGATGCGACCCCGCCTCATTCATTGACTTTGAAGGAAACAATGGATATAAATTCAAGTTAACGATGAAGGGCGCAAGACGCAGTGGTTTTCTCACCATTCCCCGATTGGAACAGATTCCTTACCTTGTCCATGGCTTTGGAACGGGAAAGTGGAAGGATGTGGATTTCAAGAAAAGACCCGAGTGGGCAGGTTTCAGATTACTTTTTCTCAACCAGGTCCATTCCACTATCATTCGATTCATAGACAGGATTCCTGAGAAGAAATACAGAGGAGATGCCATGATCACAGACATCCCTGAGCTCCTTCTCATCATCAAAACAGCCGACTGCCTTCCTGTCTTGGTTGTTGATGAACCTCGGAAAGTCATTGCCGCGGTCCATTGCGGCTGGAGGGGGACGTCTAAACGAGTGATACAAAAAGCCATCCAGGGCATGGTCGACCGTTACACATGCCGGCCCTCATCTCTTCTTGTGGCTCTGGGTCCTTGCATCGGAAGCGAATGCTATGAAGTCGGGGAAGATGTCTTTCAGAGTTTCAAGAAGGAGGGACTTTCGACCGAATTTTTTCGAGCCCACCCCTCCAAAGAGAAAAAATATCTTTTTGATTTAAAAGGAGAAAACATGTCTCAGATGCTGAGCCTCGGAATCGAAAAGAAAAATATATACTCCGCGGACGGCTGCACACACTGTGATGAATCTTTCCCCTCCTACCGCCGGGACAGAGAGAAAGCCAGAAGAATGCTGAGTTTCATCGGAATGTCATTTTAGTTGCTTTTTAAATAATTTTTTTTTATTCTTTAGCTTGCGATGGCAGAACTATCAGAAATATCAATCCCGGAATTGACTTTGTACAAAAGAGGGAAAGTCCGTGATGTCTATGAGGTTGAAGATAAACTGCTCGTGGTGGCTTCGGACCGCATCTCTGCCTTTGATTATATCCTTCCTTCTCTCATTCCGGATAAAGGAAAGATTTTAACGCAGCTTTCCAAATTCTGGTTTGAGCACACTTCCCTTGTTTGCCCCAACCACCTTATAACTGCAGAGATAGATGAGTTTCCCTCTGTTCTCCACAAACATAGAGAGATTTTGGAGAAGAGGTCCATGCTGGTGAAGAAGACAGAAGTGGTTCCAGTGGAATGCGTGGTGCGGGGGTATCTTTCCGGTTCTGGATGGAGAGATTACAAGGCCTCCGGGAAGACGAGTGGCGTCAAGCTTCCGCCTGGACTGAATGAATCTGACCAGTTGGATGAGCTCATCTTCACTCCTGCCACGAAAGCGGAAGAGGGACACGACATAAACATTTCTTTTAAAGAGATGCAAAAACTCGTCGAACCGGATCTCGCTCAAAAGATTAAGAAAATCAGTATAGAACTTTACCAAAAAGCCTCACTTCATGCCTACTCGAAGGGGATAATAATCGCTGACACCAAGTTTGAATTCGGGATTCACAACGGCGAGCTTATCCTTGTGGACGAAATCTTCACTCCTGATTCCTCTCGATTCTGGCCTCTCGCCAGCTATTCTCCTGGGAAATCCCAGCCAAGCTTGGACAAGCAGTTTGTTCGTGATTATCTGGAAAGCACGGACTGGGACAAGGACTCGCCACCCCCTCCATTGCCCTCGTCTATAATCGAACAAACATCCCACAGGTATTTAGAAATATATAAACTCTTAACCGGCAAGAATGAGCTCTGATGCGATGGAAAGTCGATCTTCACATTCATTCCAATAAAAGCAGCGACGGAGATTTTTCTCCTTTTCATATTATCCAACTCTCAAAAAAAAATAAGCTGAGAGCCATTTCCATCGCTGACCATGATACTGTAGCGGCGTATCCGGAAGCGCTGGAGCTTGGGGAAGAAGAAGGCATCGAAGTCATTCCGAGTGTGGAGCTCACGACACTTTTTGAGGACCGGGAGTTCCATCTTCTCCTTCCCTTTGTCGACTGGAAGAAGAAACTCGTGTCTGAGCTTATTAGCCAGGTTGCGGAAAGAAGAATCGTGGAAGGCAAAGAACGTGTCCGGAAACTTAGAGAGATTGGTTTTGATATCAACTGGAAAGAAGTTTCCAGAAAATCGAAACCGAATCCACCGCTGGGCGTAACGATTGCCCAGATTCTGCTGGACAAGGCTGAGAAAAAAGATAGTTCATCTTTAAAAAAGTATTATGAAGGCCAGAACCGGATTTTTGCTCCCTATTTTTTCTACAGGGACTATTTCACCAAGGGAAAACCCGCATGGGTTCCCAAGCGTAACCTGGATTTAGTAGAGGTGCTCAAATTGGCTCCGCAGACAGAGGCTGTGCCCGTACTCGCCCATCCGGGGGCTTATTTCCAGAATACTACCCGAGAAGACCTTGTTGTTTTAAAAGAAAACGGACTTGAAGGTGTGGAAGTATATACTTTTTATCATGACAACTCTCAGACGGAGCACTACAGAGCCCTGGCTGAAGAGTTGGATCTTGTTCCCACGGCGGGCTCTGATTTTCACGGGAGGATAAAACCTCATATTGCCTTCGGTTCCCTCGAGGGAGGGGAGTACTGGATGGTCGAGGAATTGAGAAAAAGAAAAAGGTGAACCCGTTGAACGCGCTGGATATAATACTGCTCATCATTCTGGCTGTCACATCAGTTGTGGGTATCGTTAAAGGATTCGTGAGGCAAGTTTTCGGCCTTCTCTCTGTCATCATGGGAGTGATTATTGCACTTGGCTTTTACAAGCAGGTTTCCTGGATCTACCTGCGGTTCATCTCTTCTGAAGTGCTCACTCAATTTTTGGGTTTCCTGACTGTGTTTCTGGCCGTAGTGTGTGTGGGTTGGCTGTCTTCCCATCTGCTGTCAAAAATAATCAAAGGTCCGCTGAAGCTACTGAACAATGTTTTGGGGGGATGCCTGGGCTTTCTCACGGGAATTCTCATCTGCAGTGTTGTTATCTTTGCGCTCTCGGTATTTCCTGTGAGCCAAAAAGCCTTAAAAGACTCACAGCTTTCCCCTGTTTGCATGAAGATAGCTAAAGCCATGGTTGGCCTTATTCCCGAGGATCTCAAGGAAAATTTCAAAGACGCTTATCAAGATATCTCGAAAAAGGTGGAGAAAGATGCAAAAAAAATCCGATAAAGTCACTATCCATCGAAAACTGGAGATTATTATCGAGGAGATGGTGGAAAAGGAATTGAGCCTCAAAGATGGTCTGAAAGAATTCGAGAAAATCTATATCGAGACCGCCTCGAAAAAATATAAAGGCAACATGACAAAGATGGCTAAGGCCCTGGGGATTCACCGCAATACACTCCGCAATCGCACCAAATGTTTAAAAATCAGCAAATAATTAGCACTCTTTAGCTGAGAGTGCTAGTTTTTTCACTTTTTTCTTGACAAACAGGGGGGATTCGAATAAAATTAGCAATCTTTTAGCAATTCTGCTAAAAATCATCTTATCTTTATTTTGTATCAAGGAGGTTCATAAATGAAGGTGACACCACTCCATGACAGAGTTCTTCTAAAGAGATTAGAGGAACAGGAAGTGAAGAAAGGAGGAATTATCATTCCGGATACGGCGAAAGAGAAGCCCCTGGAAGCAGAAGTCATCGCTGTCGGGAAAGGCCGTGTGGCAGAAGACGGGAAGGTTGTTCCTCTCGAGGTCAAGAAAGGTGATAAGGTTCTCATCGGAAAATTCAGCGGGAGCGAAGTGACCATTGGAGACGTTGAGCACGTGATCGTCCGAGAAGAAGAGATCTTAGCCAAGATCACCTGATTAAGGAAAAGGAGGAAAAAATGGCAAAACAGATTACACTCGGTGAAGAAGCGAGACAGTCGCTTTTGAAAGGTGTCAACATCCTCAGCAACGTTGTCAAAGAGACACTGGGTCCCAGAGGCAAGAATGTTGTTCTGGATAAGAAGTTCGGTTCTCCGACCAGCACCAAAGACGGAGTGACCGTGGCGAAAGAAATCGAGCTCAAGGAGCCGCTGGAGAACATGGGTGCTCAGCTTGTGAAAGAGGTGGCGTCCAAGACTTCGGATGTGGCGGGAGACGGAACGACCACAGCCACCGTACTGGCCCAGAGCATT
>JASFPJ010000062.1:0-13368 GCA_050116035.1 Candidatus Aminicenantota bacterium
ACGTGCAGTACGCCACAGGATTCCGTCAGGACCTGAAAGCTCTTGGCGAAGAACTGAAGAAAAAAGGAATTCTCTTTATCGTCAACGCCACCCAGTCTTTCCCTTTTTTCCCGATCAATGTCAAATTCATGAACATCGATGTGCTCTCCGCTTCGGTTCACAAATGGGGATTCACCGGCCATATCGGGACTCTCTTCTACACATCCTCCTCATTTCGGAAAAAATACGCGCCTCCCTGGGCCGGATGGATGTCTGTGGCCCCTGAAAAAGGGAGTTTCATCCACACGGCCAAAAACACTCCCTTCCGCCTTCATGACACTGCCGAGAGATATATTGTCGGGACGTACAACCTGCAGCCCTTGTTGGCCTTTCAGGTGGCGATGGACTACCTTAAAACAATCGGATTCCAGAATATCCGGACTCGCCTCATGGAACTGACGGATTATCTGATCAAAGGGTTGAAAAAATTAAACATCCAGATTATCTCACCTGTTGCCCAAAAAAAAGAACGCTCGGCCATAGTGACATTCACACTCGGCGAAAAAAACAAAAAATGCATTCAAACTCTGGCACAAAATAAAATCTTTGTCGGTGCGCGAGGAGAAGGCATCAGAGTATCTGTAAACATCTTCAACAACTTCGAAGAGATTGACGGCCTGTTAAAAGTTTTGAAAGACTTATGATTCAAAAAGAAGCAAATAAACGGGGATGTTCGCTAATGTTTGTGCACATTTACCTTTGATTTAAAATGCCCGATTTATAATTTGAAGGATAGCATCTCGATAAACATCAACTATTTAAGAATGAAAGGAGGAAAAATGAAAAAGAAAGTCATTCTCGTGTGTATGATTCTCTTTCTCACGGCATTCGTGGCCAGAGCAGAGAAAGGACTCAAAGTGTTTATCTCCGTGGATATGGAGGGCGTGGCCGGAGTCATTCACTGGGAAGATGTCAGCCGGAACGGCAAAGATTACTCTCTCTTCCGCAGGCTGATGACGGACGAGACCAATGCAGCCATAGAAGGGGCCCTCGAGGTCGGAGCCACAGAGATCCTTGTGCGGGATTCGCACGGAAGCGCACGGAATATTCTACCTGACCGACTCCATCCGGAGGCCATACTTCTCAGGGATTGGTCAGGCGGCCCGTTGAGTATGATGGAGGGGATTGATGAGACCTATGATGCGGTGATCTTTATCGGCTACCATGCCAGGGAAGGCACGCCTGATTCTGTTCTCAAGCACACAATGACCGGCACCATCGATGTCTTTATCAACGGGAAAAACATGCCTGAGGCTGGAATCAACGGCGCGATTGCCGGCCATTTCAACGTGCCTGTGGTCATGGTTGCGGGTGACCTGGGCTTTATCAAGCAGGCCCAGGAACTTTTTCCAGGAGTGGTGTGTGCTTCTGTCAAGGAAGGAATCGGCAAGGCCGCTAAGATGCTTCATCCCACCAAAGCCCAGGAGATGATCAAGAAGAAAACTAAGGAAGCCCTGACGAATGTGAAAAAATTCAAACCTTTAAAACTCAAAACTCCCATCACCATGGAGATCCGCTACAAGGAAGAAAACGATGCAGCTAGAGGTTCCTGGTTCCCGGGAGCCAAACGGACAGGGGAAAGAACTGTCGCTTATACTCATAATGACCTGATGGAAGTTTTGAAATTCTTCATGTTCGCCCGTTAAAGAAAGGAAAAAGGTAGATAAATCTTGATTTGAGTGAATTTCCGGCTCTTTTTGACATTTTCTCGAGCCATGATTTATACTTCCTCGATGGACAGGATCATCCAACATATCAAATTGATCTTCGTGGCGGAGAGACCTCCGCCTCCTCATGTCACCTATCAGAAAATTCTTGTGGCTTTTTTCGCCCATTTTGTCGCAGTCTCTGCGAAACATGTGCTTCCCAGACTGACATAAGGAAGAAAAAATGAAGCTCAAATTAAAAAGGGTAATTGGTCTTATTTGGATATTTTCCTTGATGATTTCATTGAATGGAAATACCAGATTACAGTTTTATACGGATGTTTATGCCTGGTATCCTGACGGTAAAATCAAAAAAATCTCACCGGGAAATGGGATATATTTCCAACCCTGCATTCATCCTGAGGGAACACATGTGGTCTATTATGGAAATTCATCAGGGCCTCCTCGAGTTTGGAAGGCCGACCTCACGACCGGTGAAATCGTCGCGCTGACTTCATCTGAAGCTAATGCCCGTCATCCTGTGTTCGATTGGAAGGGTGAGCGGATCGCATTCTCATCCGATTTTGTGTTTGATCAGAAACACGAAACAGTCGAAGAGATGACACCTTCCGGTGATACTCCCCCCAACAGCCATTTTAATATCTTCGTCATGGATGCAGACGGCAAAAACGTGAAGCCAATCACCAAGGGACCCTATCAGGATGAACGCCCCTGCTTCAGCCCGGATGGAAAATACATAGCCTTTGTATCCAATCGACAGGGTAGAAAGTCAGGCTTATGGTCAGTTCCGATCGATGGCAATGAAGAACCCAGGGCATTGCTCCAAAAGGGATGGGGGTACAGGCCCTGGTATTCTGTAGACGGCCAATGGATATTCTTTTATACAGATGTCGATGGGAGGCATCGAATCTGTAGAATTCCTGCAGAGGGAGGGAAAGTTTTTCCTCTTCCCAATGATATTTTCAAACTCAGTCACGGACCATTTGCCGATCCAGGCGGAAAGAGTCTTTTGGTCCACGCCATCAAAGATGGGAACTGGCACGGCATCTGGGAAATTCCTCTCAATGGTGACCCCCCTTGGAAACTGAAGCCACCCGGATTCGAAAGAATTCATCACGGACATGCCACTCGGGGAAAAAACGGTGTTATCACTTTTGATGCTCTGAGATTCCAGCAGACGGCCAGCACGGTTGAACCACCTCGTTCGGTGGATAAATCCTTCCGTTTTCCCATAAAAAACCCGGCATTTCGTCATGGGAAAGGACCTGTAGTCCTTGTCGATGAGGCGCACAATAATTTCCATACCGCCGTGGGAACCTACCTCCCCTTTACCGATTTGTTGAGACAGGACGGGTATGTGGTTACCAGGGCAAAAGAAAAGACAACTGAAGAACTGCTCACTTCAGGACGGATTTATGTGATTGCCGATGCCCAACCGCCCCCAAAAATTGGAGATCCCTCTACATTCTCAGAGAAAGAGATTCTTATCCTCAATAATTGGGTGGCCAAAGGAGGGGCCTTGTTTGTGATCACGGATCACATGCCTGATCCAGGCGCCATCGAAGACCTGGCTTTTTCTTTCGGGATCGAAGTGAGCAATGGATATGTCATGAAAGGCCCGCTACCAGGTCGCGCTGGTCCGACTTTATTTCGCAAGACAGATGGCTCTCTGGCAGATCATCCCCTCACCAAGGGACGGAGACCAGATGAACATGTGCATCGTGTGGCCACCTTTGCCGGCTCAGCATTCCGGTGCGAAGAGGGATTTCAGCCTCTCCTCATTTTGGGAGAGGGATTTCGATCCTGGATGCCTGAGGAGTATAACAAATTCCCTCCCGGTACTCCGAACATCGATGTTGCCGGATGGTATCAAGGAGGTGTTAGAACGTATGGGGAGGGAAGGATCGCTTTTTTTGCGGAAGCCGCCATGTTCACCGCTCAAATTTTTGCGAATGGGCGTGTGAAAGCGGGGATGAACCATCCTCTTGGCCAGGATAACGCCCGTTTACTCCTTAATATCCTTCACTGGCTTTCGGGAATCAATGACTTATAATAGACTGACCTATTCAGTAAGAAAAGGAGAAAAATGTGTTTAAATTGAAATCAGTGAAACGGATTTTTTTGGTCTCACTCTTTGTGGTTTCAATCTTATGTTTGGCTTTTGCTATTTCTTTTTCAGATGAGACGGACAACAACCTACCGGACACCGAAGCCTGCACAAGTATTTTAGTCGGCAAGCTTGCTTCAGTTGATGGTTCAACCATGACATCTCATTCCTGTGACAGCAATACAGACCGTACCTGGATCAATGTGGTGCCCCATAAAACGTATGAAAAAGGTGAGATGTGTAAGGTCTACTTCGAACCAAAAAGAACAAAAGGCCCGAACGATCTTGATCGTTTGGACAGGGGGGAGATTCCCCAGGTGAAGGAAACCTATGCTTTTATCAATACGGCCTATCCTGTCATGAATGAATATCAGCTGGCTATTGGAGAGACCACATTTGGAGGGAAGCGGGAACTGAAAAGCGATGAAGGCGTGATCAATTGCCCTGAGCTTTATCGCCTAGTCTTGGAAAGGGCCAAAACCGCACGGGAGGCGATCAGAGTCGCTGATGATCTCACAAAGAAATATGGTTATGTGGATTATGGGGAGTGTTTTACTTTTGCCGATCCACAAGAAGCATGGCATTTCGAGATTTTAGGGCCAGGCAGGGGAAAGAAAGGCGCTGTGTGGGCGGCTGTGCGCATTCCTGATGATCATGTGGGAGTTTCGGCCAATGCCAGCCGTATTCGTCAGATCGACTTGAGGGATCCAGACAATTATATGGCTTCGGATAATGTTTATTCCTTAGCTGAAGAGTTGGGATGGTGGGATTCAAAAAGCGGGGAGCCATTTGAATTCTGCTATGTCTATGCCTCCCGTCGAAGCATGGGATCAAGGCGCCGTGAATGGCGGGTTTTAAGCCGAATAGCCCCTTCACTCAAACTTGATCCTAATGGCGAGAATTTTCCATTCTCGGTAAAGGCCGAAAAAAAATTATCTGTTAAGGATGTTCTGGATATTTTCAGGGATACGTACCAGGATACTCCTTATGATATGACGGCGTCTCTGACGACTGTGAATCGTAAGGGAGAGTCTGTAAAAAGCCCTGTGGCCAGTCCTTTTCTCAATAGAGATCTGATGTCACTTTTAAAAGTCCAGAGGGAAAGGACAATTTGTTGTTCCCGGGCCACATATGTTCAAGTCACGCAGTCTCGCAGCTGGCTTCCGGATGCCATCGGCGGTGTGGTCTGGCTTGGATATGACAATCCTGCTACAACACCTCACACGCCCTTCTATTGTGGAATCACCCAGATGCCGGAATCATACAGGATTGATGGGCGATGGGGATTCAGGACAGACTGTGCTTGGTGGGCTTTCCGGAGAGTTTCGCAGCTGGCTCAATTCCGTTGGCAGCACATGAGCAAGGATATAAAAAAAGTCTGGTTTGAGATCGAGGAGAAGGCGTTTAAAGATCAGGAGAGTATCGAAAAAGAAGCCTATGAGCTTTTCAAGCAGAATCCGCAAAAGGCTAAGGAATTTTTGACGAAATACTGTCTTGAATTGGCCAACAAAACAGTCCAATCCTACTGGAAACTGGGAGATGAACTTTGGGGAAGGTACACAAGGTATTTTTAAATTATTTTAATTCCTCTTGTTCTTTGATTTGAATATCGAGGAAAGAGTTCTTTAGAGATTTGAATACCCATTCAGATATTTTTTCTTCAAAATCAGCAATGACTTTCTGAGCGGGCTTTTCCTTTTCCCACTCTTTGAGTGCTGCCTCGGTTTTCATAAATACCTGATTTTCGATTTTATGCAGCCTGCTTAATACACCATCTCCGCCGTAATGGATTAGCCGGGATACGTTGAGATATTGGCTCATGTGGCCTCTCGGATCAGGATAAAGATAGGAGACTAAGGCACGGGAAAAGTCGTTTAAAGGCGCAGTTTTGGGGCCTGCGAGCACTTCAGGGGCATGCTCTGCGGTCGCCCACAGTGGTATGGCTACCGAGCAGATAGGCTGGCCAAGGATAACCCACATGGTGGCAAGATGGGATTTTTTCCTTTCGGCAACGCCGTGGAACAGAGCTACGGAAGCAGTAGAGTTACGGTTTATGGTATCGTTTGTATTGATATATAGAGGTGAAGAAGGATTATGATCTTTTGGCTGTGTAAGAGGGAAAGAATGAAGTTTTTCATTCACCAGGTCTCTGGCAGCTTTCTGAAGGATGAACTTGTAGTCTAGCTGGCGCTCAGCCGAGGCTTTTTGGAAAAGTCTCAAAGCCCTATCAAACCGGATGTATCCCCCACCCCTTCCTTTCTCTGGTGCGGTGAAGGCGTAATTGGTGCGGATGATATATCCTTGAGGGGCAACCTCCGGATCGTTGGCATCATATTTTCGAAAAGAGGAGCTTCCGGTTTCAAAAATGCAGGCATTTCCTTCGGCATCTAAAATACCGAAATTAGCTGCTGTGCCTCGTTCTCCGTTGGTGGACTTCAATAAATTTTCAAAATCCGAAGCAGTGGCGCATACTTCAAGAGCGAGTTTCATAAAGCGGCCGTTACCCATTCCGCTTCTCTCCTCGCTAGCCAGATCGCCCGAGGCAGAGTTCATGATGGCAAAGCCTTCTGTGTTTATTCCTGCCCAGACATTTATAGCATTGTTGTCCTTGGCATCGATCAGCCCGATGAAGTTGTATTTTTCTCCTTTTAAAAAAACGATTTTGTTATTCAGAACGGATGTGTCCCGATTTTTCCACATTAGAGGCCGTCCGTCTGGAGTTGCTTTTCCCGAGACGACAGCTACAGTACAGGGAAGGATTGTCAGCTGACCCAAATAGAGGAAGCCAGAGATAAAGGCAAAGAGATACTTATAAACAAAGCTCCTGTTTTTCATTATATCCTCCTCGAACTTAATCTTAGCACAATTCATATAGTAAGGATTGACTCTTGAACCTTGAAACAAAGATGATAGTTTTGAGCAGAGTGGGAGTCAAGATTTCTGAGTCGTGATTTATCCTTCCTCATTCATTTCCCCTATCCACGAGGCCATTCTCACCCCTAGCCTTTCAATCGAGCCTATCCATGATTTGGGTGCTTTTCTACTGTCTGGAAGTATTAAAGGTATGGCATCTTGGGGAACGTCCCCATCTTGTTATAAATCATAATACAAGTCGTACTCATAGGGATGAGGTCGCTTCTGAAGAGGCATGATCTCGAGCTCTTCCTTGACCTTGATCCAGGCCTTGACCAATTCCTCAGGGAAAACATTGTCTTTCGTCAAGAAATGATAATCCTTCTCGAGCGCAGATAAAGCTTCCTCCAAGGTGTTTGGCGCATTGGGCAGCTTATACTTGTCCACGGTTTCCTGGATATTAAAATTTTCCTCATACGGTCCGAATCCTTCCGCGGTCGGGTCAACCTTCTTTTCGATCCCATCCAGTCCTGCCATAAGCATGGCGACCAAAGAAAGGTACGGATTGCCGGTGGCGTCAGGCATGCGAAACTCAACCCGCGCCTCTTTTTCATTAATGGCATAGGCGGGAATACGGACAGCCGCAGTCCGGTTTCCGACTGAGAAAAAGATGTAGTTAGGCGCGGCCCGATAACCCCCTAAGCGCCTGTAGGAATTAGTGCTGCCGTTCGTTAAAGATATCACCGCCTGGACATGAGAAAGTATACCTCCGATATAGGCCAGACCATTCTTATTCATTCCACCGTAGCCTTTGGCATCGTAAAAAAGAGATTTCTTTCCGTCAGTGATGTACTGGTGGTAATGCATGCCATTGGTGGATTCGGAAAAGAGAGGCATCGGCATAAAAGTGGCGGTTTTGCCGAATTTCACAGCCGCATTCTTTATGATGTATTTGAGTTTGAAAACGTTATCTCCGCTCTGAACAAGGGGCGTGAAGTAGGTTTCTATCTCCATCTGCCCAGGTGAACCGGATTCATGATGGTGGTATTTGATCTGGACTCCGACTTCCTCCAGATATTGAACGATTTGAGTTCGAAGATTGCTGAATTGATCACGGGGTAGGTCAGCCTGAGATCCCTTCGTGTAAGGCAAGTTGTATCCCTTGCTCCCCTCCTGCCAGGTATTCCAGTAGGACTCTGAGGAATTCACCCAGTAACGCGCTCCCTGTATATCGGTTCCGTAGCGGACCTCATCAAAGAGATAAAATTCCACCTCAGGGCCCCAGAGGCTGTGCCCGCCAATATCTGATTTGGCCAGATATTTTTCCGCTTTTTTGGCCACGTAACGGGGATCCAAATCAAAAGGTGTCCCGTCATTGTTGAAGATGTCGCAGATAAAACAGAGAGTGGGCACCTCCGCGAAAGGATCCAGGAAACCTGTTGTTGGATCGGGTTTTATGTTCATATCTCCACATTCCATGGTCTTAAAACCAGGATACGAAGTGAGGCTCGTACCTGTCCCTTCGCTGAAAATCTTTTCATCATTATGTCCACTCTTGTAAACCATGTGGCGCCACCGGCCGGGAAGATCAGCTGTTTTCAGGTCAATCATGGCGATTTTTTTATCTTTGATGAAACGAAGCGCCTCATCTATGTCCTTGAACATCGAATCCTCCTCTCTTTAACTGAAGTAGGCAAAAATAATATTCTTGAGAATCTCCGCACAAGTGATGAATTCCTCAACGGTGATATACTCATCCACCAGGTGCATCTGGTCACGATTTCCAACACCCATGCAGAACGAAGGAATGTTTCCTATCGCTTTAAATATGGACGCGTCTATCCGGCCGCCGGCAAACCTGTTCTGAGTCGTGAAGTTAAAACGTTTGGATTCCTGGCGGATAATGTCCACCAGGGGGTCATCTGTGTCTTCGATGTATCCCGGAGCGCTGTACAGGTTTTCTATCTCGTAATTTTCGCCGCAGATCTCCTGGCAAACGCTGTTCACTTGATCAAAGATTATGCTGTCTTCAGGTGCAGTGCGGCAGTGAACCATTATCTCGCACTTATCAGGAACGAGGAAAATATCCGCTCCTCCATTCATACGAATAGGCATGCATATGGTCTTAATTTCCGTGTCCTCTGCCTTCACTGTGTGGAAATCGACCTTTTCCAACTCAGTGAGCACTTCCACAGCCTTGGAGATGGCATTCACTCCCCGCTCGGGATAGCCAGTGTGGGAGCCCTTCCCTTTAATCCGCACCAGGATATTTTCAATCCCCCGGCAGCCATAAATAATGTTTACTTTTTTCTCGTCGACGTCCGTCTGAGGCTCCAGCACAAGCGCTCTATCAGCCTTCAAGAACTGAGAAAGAAGGTAGCTTCCTTTCTCTTCTAATTTGGTTCCGAATTCTTCACCTGTAGTGAACGTGAATACCAAGCGTCCGCTAATAGGCCTGTCTTTGACAAGCCGAGCGATCTCCAGCATGGCGGCGATATTCCCTTTATCGTCGCTGGCTCCTCTGCCAAAAATTTTGCCCTTTTCAGTCACAGCATTGAAAGGCTCATGCGTCCATTCCCCGCCCACATCCACTGTGTCTAGATGAGCATTCAGGAGAAGCGATTTTGACCCATTTCCAACTTCAAAAAAGATATTGTTCTCTTTAACCTGAGGCCGATACCCCATTTTTTGGAGTTCCTGGCTGACATATTTGGAAATGGCTTTCTCATTCCCCGTGACACTCGGAATCCGGATGAGCTCTTCAAGCCAATGGATGAGTTTGTTTTTGTCAACTTCCAGGCTCATCGTCATTTCTCAGCGACTTGATATAAAGTTCTTGATATGCTGAACAGCCAGCGCAACCCTGTCTGTGGGAGTAAATCCATAGCAGAAACGGAGGTAGCACACCTCAGGGTCAGTCGGAGCCGGCGTGTAGACCTCGTAGTCATTCCCTGCAGGACGGACGCGGAATTCGAAAACGGTTCCTGAAATAGCGCTGACCTTTCCTCTATCCACCAGGTCAATACTGAACTGATCCACATCACCAAATTCCTTGACCAGCTCAACCGGCAACGGGATAACCGCATAGATGGCTCCACCAGGGCTCTTCATCTCCCAGCCGAGCTCTTCCTTCACTTTTTCCACAAGGATGTTCCTTCGGATTTCAATCTCATCGAGTAGATCTTTCTTGTATTTTTTTATCTCATCCGGGGCTGTTTCAAACTTCAGGAAGTGGTCGATTAGCGCTCTCTGGGAAGTCACTGAAGGGCACCCGCTGTGGGACCGGTTGTAAAAATAGACATACCGAGTCACACGAGGATCAGCGCACGAAATATAGCCCAATCTCTCACCGGGAATCTGTCTTGTTTTCGAATAGGTGCCGCAAACAACTGTTTTGCTCAGAATATCCGGCGAAAACGACTGCGCTTCCTTCCCATCGAACACAAGTTTATGGTAGGCCACATCTAAAATCAGGGGCACACCGACCTCACGAATGATTGTTTCCAGCTTTTCCTGTTCAGCCGGATCGGTGACTACAGCGCCATCAGGGTTATTGATCAGAGTGTAAAGAAAAGCCGCAATCCTGTCTTTAACCGGATGGCAGAGCTTGAGGATAGAGTCAGGATCAGCCACTTTCCCTTCTTCGTTGATCAACGGAACCGGCCAGATCATGCCGTCATGCATATCCACGATCAGGTTATGGTTCTGCCAGGTCCTCTGATTGGTGAGAACCAGATTTTTCTTGCCATTTATAAACATATCGACAGAAGCTCCCAAAGCCCCGGTCCCTCCATGGGTCACAGCCACGTGTTTCTGCATGTTGTCTTCTTTGTATTTTTCAAAATCGACCCCTTGTTTTTTTGCCTCATCCTGGAATTGCTCCAGGATTAAAGCCCTCAGGTCATCGGGAATAGAGTGCTTGAAAATCAGTTTTTTGAGCTTATTGTCACCATCAGGGACAGTGTATCCAATCCTCCCTTCCTCCAAGACAGACTTGGCGGATTCCTCAAGGCTTTCTTTATAACCGGGAGGAAAGAGACCGGGAGCACAGAGCTCTCCGATGTCCGCTCTGACAAAATCAGGGTCCTGAGTGGATAGCACTCTTGCTTTCCCGGCGACCACGGTAATCGTCGATTTCTTGGACAAAGTCTTAATGGCCGCCTCAGGTAATTTAATTTTTTCTTCCATGATACTGCTCCTTTTTTTAGAAAATAAATGCTCGTCACTATTTCTTTCTCAATGGGAAAAAATTGCCGAAGATAATTTCCTTTTGACTTATAACAGAGAAAAAATTTGAAGTCAACAACAAGACAACATCTGTAGCTTTTTCTTGATTAGATCTTAAATTGATAATAACAAATACACACAAAATATGCTCATTGAGTTTTGAGGTGCAGAGAAAAATGTTTTGACTGAACAAAAAGAGCAACCTCAAACCAAACAAGACGCACAAAAACAATGATGAAATTTCAAACAAGGGACTGAGAGTTTATCAGATAATCACCTGATGAACTGCAAAACTCTCGCAAAAATGCTCGCGGCGATGCGTTCTGCTAATTTATTATAGAGCAGCGTTTCCATTTCATCCTCAGCTTGAAGCCATGCCTCTTTATTGAACAACATGCGTTCTTCTCGAGACAGATCAAGAGTTGTGTAATCCCCATCATAATATCCCCGTCGGAACTGACCGGATACCTTTGCCACGACGGTTTCATCATCCAGGACTCTGCTCGCTGTGGGGTCGATCACCTGGTAGACCACTTCAGCCGTCATCTCGACGGCGTACTTTCTCTCTATGTAGGTGACATATGTTGATCGTTCACGGCGGAGAGCAACTCGACGTTCTATCTCCTCAGGAATCCCCTCTTCAAACAAGTAGGATTCTATCCACCCGATCACAACAAAATGGGAGTTTAAAGTCAGCCCCGCCATCGAGGCTGTCTGTCGAGTGATCTCCCCGCTTCTGATCCGGAGACGGCTCAACTCCCGATGGATGGCTCCAGGATCTATAGGGGCCACAAAAAGAACCGGATTGGATAAGTACTCATACAGGAGTGTGTCGTATAAATCACTCTCCATTCCTCGAGGCGCCTCCTCTGCAGCTTCTGGTGAGGCCCAAAAGGGGAGGACCGCGACAGTTCTCGTGCCCGCTTCAAGCGCGGCTTTCTGAAGTTGGAGGGCCTTACTGCCGATCTCGCTATTCGGACCGAGGATGTCTAAAGCTCTTTGTGCACGGCCGTATGCCGCTCGAAAGTAGGCTCTGCCCAGGTCCTGTTCCGCCCATTTGATATGGACTCCAGCCCGCGCCTCATCGGCCCTCCGGGCTTGGGCCGGAGACAAGGGATAAGAGCGAAGGCGCTCATACCTTCTCAATGCCTCTGCCCAATTCCCCGCTTGTTCATTGATCTCGCCCTGTTCAAAAAGTGAGGCAATTGCCGCTTCAATTATTTGCTGGCGATAATCTTCATACCCCTCGGGGACTGAAAGCACAACACCCACCTGGCTTGTCCGACGCCTCAGGTTGTCGATGCGGTTGAGCGCAGCAACCGCATTTTCATAGGCTCCGGTTGACTCGTAGGCACGCGTCTGTTCGAGATAGGTATCAATCATCTGAGCCCCGACATCTTCCAAACGCACCCGCGCATCTTGCATGCTCGGGTCTTTTCTCAGCACCTTAATGTAGCGCTGAGCCGCCTCTTCCAAGCGGCCTTTGCTCTCCATCTCCTGGCCTTTCCTGTACCGCTTCTCAACACTGGCACAATTGATGAGAGCGAAAATTAAAGCCAAGGTGAGGACCGCAAGGAAATTCCTTTTTTGTCTTATCATCATCATAATAAAGGACTTATATCTGAATCAGATAAATATGTCAAGGCATGATTCAGGGATGGGTCAAGGGATAGCCACTTTTCCGCATAGGGTAAGCGTAAGGTATTCGGTGATCCGGCACTCTGAAGAACAACCGGCGATGAAAGTGATGATGCTTCAATTGATTAACCGAAACTTATTCCATTTGACATATATTTTTTTCCATGATATTAGCTGATGATTGAATCAGTCGATGAAAACCAAGTAAGATGAAAAAAACCAGCAAAAGCCAAAAAAGTAAGAGCCCATCAAGCCGGTTGTACTTTGTTGATAATCTTAGAGTTTTAATTATCTCGTTGGTGGTGGCGCATCATGCCGGACAGCCTTATGGACCCACAGGGGGAGAATGGCCGTTGTTCAGTCCCGAACGCAGTCCGCTGTTGGGACCATTTTTCAGTGTCAACGCCTCATTCTTCATGGGTCTGTTATTCCTGATATCAGGCTATTTTGTGCCGGGAGCCTTTGACCGGAAGGGAGCGGGAATTTTTCTCAAAGACCGCCTTCTCAGACTAGGCATTCCGCTTCTGTTCATCGGACTGCTCACATTCGGACCTCTCACGTACTTCATGGGGTATACCGCGCAGGGTGGACAGCTTTCTTTCTTACAGTACCTCATACGAGAATACATCGGCAGGTGGCAGGTTGAGATTGCGCATATGTGGTTCGTGGCTCACTTGCTTGTGTATGCCTTAGGATACTGGTTGTGGCGCCTTCTCACTAAGCGCCACACTCCAGCGATCAAGTCAAATTTGTCTGTGCCGACTCACAAAGTCATCTTGGCCTATACACTCGTATTGGCAGCTGTCACATGGGTGGTCCGTTTCTGGTATCCGATTG
>JASFPJ010000063.1:0-13323 GCA_050116035.1 Candidatus Aminicenantota bacterium
GAAAAAGACTTGAAACCTTAGAGGAAAAACTCCTCTCCATCCGAAGCCAGTTGAAAACCCTTATCTGTGATCTCCTTCCTGGCCTCTCCTTCTGGATCTAGAGCCAGATTAGAATGGTTCAAATGGGTGAAATAGATGTGTATCTTTCCTTTTTTGGCCACTTTTTCTAGGGTTTTCAGGCTTGTCTGGATAAGAGGGTGCCCGATCTGGGACATATCGCGTCCCGGGAGCTCATTCGGGCTGTAAAAGGTTCCATCCAGAAGCGCGATATCGACTTTTTCAGTTTCTTCCACTATCGACCGGTTCCAGGCCTTCCAGCTCTGGATGTCTGTGATATAGAGGAGACTCTTTTTTTCTCCTGAGATTCTAAACCCGATTGTGTCTGAGTATTCATTCCGATGCGGGACCTCTAAAGGAGTCAGTGAGATTCTGGATGTCAGGGAGAATTCTTTTCCTGGATGAAGAGTGTGGAGAGTTATGTTTTCTAACCGGACCAGCTGACTCCAAGGGCCATTATCGGATAAAAAGCGTCCCATTCGAGAAGTGCAGTACACAGGAAGCCCTCGAGTCGACATGCCTTCATAGCCAAAAAACATCAGGCCTGTGTAGTGTCCGATATGCGCGTGCGTTAGCAGAATCGCATGAGGAGCATTTTTTCTGCCCTGCTTTTCAGTTCCCAGCCGGTCTCTAGCCGCATCCGATTGCCGCCGGATATCCGGGGTCGTGTCCAGGATGAAATATTTATTTTCTTCTAAATCGATGAGGGCCAGGGATGAGATGAGGCGGGAAAATCGGGCATCTTCTCTGGCTCGAAGGCAGTTTGGGCAATAGCATCCTATATGGGGAATTCCCCCGTCCTGAGCCGTCCCCAGGACTTGCACAAGAACGCCTGTTTGTTCAGACTTTTTGGCCAGGATTTTTGGATAAACTTTGAAGCTTCTCTTGGAACGGAGGAGGCCCAAGCCTGCCCATCCTCCGAGAATCGCATTGAAGAAATCCCGTCTCTCCATTTTTTTCATTGTTTTCGCCCTCGCATGTCTACTAATAGTGATTCGCTGTGAATATCCTCAATAGTAGCGAGTTGCGGGCTATGAGTCCAGAAAAGAAATTATTTCAGATAGCCCTACAGACAGAGATTGTGTCTTAATGGTTGACATTTTTTAATACGACGGCTCAGCAGGGCCTTTTTTAATGCTCGATGGGATGGGAGTGGATATAGGTCTGGATGAGGTCACATATTCGGACCCGTTACCCAGCTTTGAAATCTCGAATGCGGTGATGCGGTCCCAGAAACCTACCGGACTTTGGCTCCGGCGGGAACATCCGTGTCAAAAAAGGGAATGATGGCCTTCCCCTCGATCTCGGCGGCCAGGAGCATCCCCTGAGATTCGATTCCCCGGATAACCGCAGGCTTCAGGTTCACGATCACTATGAGTTTTTTACTTTCGAGCTCCTCTGGGGAGTAGACATCGGCCACGCCTGCCACCATCGTCCTTTTTTCGGTACCGATGTTAACCTCCATCTTCACTAATTTGTCTGTTCCTTCCACTTTCTCTGCTTTGAGAATTTCTCCGACTCTAAGGTCCATTTTTTTGAATTCATCAAAAGTCACCATATCCATTTTTTCCTCCTTTTTTTGAGGGGCTTGCCGGGTTTCCTCCTCCTTTAAAAACTCCTTCAGGTCCACTCTCGGGAAGAGAGGTTTTGGCTTTTTACAGACCTGGCCCAGCTTGAGGTTATCAAATTTCAATCCTGTGAGAGTTGTCTCTTCTATTGGTTTTTCTTCACCGAGAAAGTTCCAGATCTTCTGTGATGATTCGGGCATAACTGGGAAGAGGAAAAAACTGATCGCTCTGAGGGCGGCTGCACTCTGGTAAAGGATTCTTCCCAGCCTCTTTCTCTGGGATTCATCTTTAGCCAGTTTCCAGGGCTCATTATCGGCCAAATATTTGTTCACATTATTGATGAAAAACCAAATCTCTTCCAATGCCCGGTTCAAGGCGTAGTCATCATAGAACTTGAGTATTTTTTCCTTTGATCTATCGTATTCCTCTCGGAGTTTTTTATCTGCCTTTTCCTCATCATTCATTTCCTCGATCTTCCCGCCGAAATAATTATGGATCATGGTGAGAGTCCTCTGGACGAGGTTTCCGAGGTCATTGGCCAGGTCTGAGTTGACTCGGTGGATAAATCCCTCATGGGAAAAATTGCCGTCCAGACCGATCGGAATCTCGCGGAGCAGGAAGTATCGGAGAGGATCGGGCCCGAAAGTTTCAAGGATTAAATGGGGATCAAGGACGTTGCCCTTGGATTTGGACATTTTGGCTTCATCCTTGAGCCACCAGCCGTGCCCGAAAACCGTCTTGGGAAGAGGGAACTCCGCGGCCATCAGGAAGGCTGGCCAGAAGATTGCGTGGAACCTGAGGATATCCTTGCCGATGAGATGGATGTTGGCCGGCCAGTATTTTTGAAAAAGAGACATATCCTGATCATAACCGATGCCGGTCAGGTAGTTATGGAGGGCGTCAAACCAGACATAGATGGTGTGTTTCGGATCATCTGGCACAGGGATTCCCCATTCGACTGTGGTCCGGGTGATGCTCAAGTCTTTCAGGCCCTGCTTGACAAAGCTGATGACCTCGTTCATCCGGCTTTGCGGCCGGACAAATGTCGGGTTTTTGGCGTAGAAATCCAGAAGGGATTTCTGGTAAGTGGAGAGCTTGAAGAAGTAGCATTCTTCAGAGACAATGAATGCTTTCGTATTACACTCGGGGCAGATTTTGTAGCCGCCTTCTTCAAGAGGAACATCTTCAGCTAAAAAATGTTCGGTCGAATCACAATACCATCCTTTGTAGATGCCTTTGTAAATATCTCCTTTATCCTTCAATTTCTGGAAAATCTTTTGGACACCCTTTTCGTGGGAGGGCTGCGTGGTGCGGATAAAAGAGTCGTTGGCTATGTTCAGAACCTTCCATAGGTCTTTAAATCTCACCACCACCTGGTCAGCCAGTTCTATGGGGGTTAGCCCCTTTTCCTTCGCGGCTTTTTCCACTTTCTGACCGTGTTCATCCGTTCCAGTCAGGAAGAAGACATCGTTCCCTGAGAGTTTCTTGAAGCGGCTTATGGCGTCAGCGATGATCGTCGTGTAGGCGTGCCCGATATGAGGGACGTCGTTGACGTAATAGATCGGGGTTGTGATGTAAAAAGTGTTCTTAGACTTCTTTACCACTGAACATACCTCCTCTGATCAATGTCATGGCTTCTGATCGCGTGGCGCTGTGCGTGCGAAAAGAACCTCGGAGAGCTGATGTCACTGTGAGAGATTTGGGCTTTTTGGCCCCTCTCATCGACATGCACATGTGTTCCGCTTCGATCACGACCATGACCCCAAGGGGCTTGAGGTGTTCCATGATGAGGTCAGCAATCTGTTTGGTCAGCCTTTCCTGGACTTGAAGCCTCCGGGAAAGGTTATCAACCACTCGGGCAATCTTACTCAGCCCCACGATTCGACCTCCTTTGGGAATATAAGCAATATGGGCGACACCAGCAAAGGGAAGGAGATGATGTTCACACATGGAGTATAGAGGGATATTCTTTATGAGGACCATCTCATCGTGCTTTTCACCCTGAATCACCCGCAGATGCCGAGCCGGATTCTCGCTCACTCCTCCCAGTATTTCAGAGAACATGCTCGCCACTCTGCGCGGCGTCTCTTTGAGACCTGCGCGTTTAGGGTCTTCACCCACTCCTTCAAGAATGAGCTTGACGCCTCTGGCGATCTTCTCAAGGTCGGCTTTTATTTTCTTGTTTTTTACGGGCATTGCTGGGTCTGTCCTCAAAATTTAGTGTGAAAAGTTAATCTGACTCCTTTTTATTTTTATTCGTATGCGTAAACTCCTTTACGGCCAACTGGATGATTTCTCTGACGGGACGGCCGCTCTTCTTCGCCAGTTTCAGACAATCGGTATATTCAGGCTGGATGTTGACGACTTTTCCTTCAAGGGAAGAAATTTTGATTGAAACTTCTTCGCTGAGCACGCGGAGCTTCTTGACCGTTCTTTCCAGCACGCGCCTTTGAACAGGATAATATCTTAAACCAATGGAGCTTGTCTCTCGAAACACAGCGTTGATCAGGGCTTCTATTTTATCAATCTCTGCCAGGACGGTCAATTTTGTCGCCAGCCTGTTTTTTTTCATCGTTACAGGCGTAAAGAACACATCCAGTGCCCCGAGAGCGAATGCCCTGTCAAAGAAAGAGGCGAGAACCTGGGGTGTGGAATCATCGATATTGGCCTCAATGAGATAGACTTGTTTATCAGCCTTGAATTCCTTGTCGTTCCCGTAGAAAACTCTCAGGATGTTGGGGAAATCACGGAAATTTTTCTTGCCTGCCCCGCATCCGATTTTCTCGTAGGAAATTTCAGGGAAAGGAATGAATTTGTCAACCAGCGTGGAGACAATCGCCGCCCCTGTGGGTGTGACAAGCTCTTCTTTGATATGTTCTGAATAGACCGGGATATTCTTCAGCAATTCAGCCACTGCGGGCGGAGGCACAGGCAATCTGCCGTGTGAAGTTTTGACCCATCCCTGGCCAAGGTTCAAGGGGGAGGAGTAGAATTTGTTCACTTCCAGGGCTTCTGCCAGAAAACAACAACCCATGACATCCACGATCGCATCATCTGCGCCAGCCTCGTGGAGATGGGCTTCCTGGAATTTATGCCCGTGGACCTTTGCTTCGGCCTGAAAAAGACTCTTAAATATGGCTAAAGAATTTTTTTTGACAGAGGGAGAAAAAGGGCTTTTCTTGATGAATGTTTCGATATCAGACCATTTCCGTGGAGCGCTCTTCCGTTTTTGGACAAGGACATCCACTTTCAATGCCCGGAGAGACGCTCTTTTCGCCTCCTTCAGCCGAATATCCACTGGGAGTTTCAAATCCGCCATCTTTTTTTTAAAAAATGAGGGAGAGACACCCAGGTCAAGGAGAGCGCCCAGGATCATATCCCCACTCAAGCCAGATGAAGCGTCAAAATAAATAAATTTCATCTATTTTCATTCCTTATTGGCTTCAAATGCCTTTTTCAGCTCTTTATCTATCAGAGGGAGGATTTCGCCGGCTTTCCCTCTGAACGAAAAATCAGCGTAAGGTGTCAGAGGAGTGGGGTCTGGATTGATCTCCACAATCTTGGCTCCGGCTTCAGCGGCAGAAAGAGGGAGGGAAGCGGCCGGTTGGACGAGGGCAGAGGTGCCCACGACGAACATCACATCACATTCTGAACTCAGTTGGAAGGCTTTCTGGAGGACAGTCGGGGAGAGGGATTCACCGAACCAGACCACATGTGGCCTCAAGAGAGCTCCGCATTCAGGACAGCGGGGAGGAACTTCTTTGAGTGGAGTTTCATAGTTTTCCGCTACGGTTCCTTCCTCGGTGCATCTGAGCTTCCAGATGTTCCCGTGGAGTTCCAGTATATCCTTTGAACCCGCTTTTTTGTGGAGTCCGTCGATATTTTGAGTGATGAGAGAGAAGACAGGGAAGACATTCTCCCACCGGGCTAAGACTTCATGTCCTGGATTGGGTTCTTTTTCAGAGATGATTCCCCGCCTCCATTCATAAAACTCCCAGACAAGCTCTGGGTTCTGGGCAAAGGCAGTGGGAGTGGCCAGTTCTTCCGCGCGATATTTTTTCCAGAGTCCTTCTTTGCCGCGGAATGTGGGAATTCCAGATTCGGCCGAAATCCCAGCGCCTGTGGAAACAGCGACACGCTTGGCCTGGCAGAGCATTTCGACGAGGGTTCCTGTTTCCAGTTTATCGGTCATTTCGTCTCCTCTCGCACCATAGAATAATCTTTTCTCGGCGAAAAATCAAAGTAAAAGGAAAGCCAAAAGGGGACAGGCCCCTGTGACTGCAACTTGACTTGTTATTCCTTAAGTTATATATCATTATCCGAATCCTTGGAGGAGGATGGTTGCAGATGAGTAAGAAAAGTGGAATTGAGTTATTGGGCGATACTTAAAAATATAATCGGATGACTGGAAAGAATCATGAGCTTGGTTATCATCGGATCTCTGGCTTTTGACACCATCGAGACACCCTTCGGCCGGAGAGAAAAGATTGTTGGGGGGTCAGGCACGTATTGTTCCCTGGCAGCGAGTTTTTTCACTCGGCCTAATGTGGTGGGCGTTGTGGGAGAGGATTTCCCGGAGGAGACGGTCGCCTTTCTCAAGAGCAAAAAAATCGATCTCAGGGGGTTGGAGGTTCGTCCGGGAAAGTCTTTTTTCTGGGAAGGGCACTACGGTGAGGATCCCAATCTGAGGACAACCATAAGAACAGAGCCGAATGTCTATGAGGACTTCAAGCCTCAGCTTCCTCCTGGATACAGAAAGAGCAAGATTGTCTTCCTGGCGAACATTGACCCTGACCAGCAGGATGAAATCCTGAATCAAGTCGAAAAACCAAAACTTGTCGCCATGGACACCATTAATCTATGGATCAACCAGAAGCGCGACTCTCTGTTGAAGGTTATGGAAAAGGTCGACTTCTATTTTGCCAACGACGAAGAGGTCAGACTGTTGACAGACGAGAAAAACCTGATAAAAGCCGGAAAGAAAATTCTGGAGGGAGGGCCATCACTTATCGTTATCAAGAAGGGAGAGCACGGAGCGCTGGTGCTCGGGAAGGATTTAGTCTTCGGCATTCTGGCGCATCCCTGTGAAGAAGTCATTGACCCAACCGGCGCTGGAGACAGCTTTGCTGGAGGCTTTCTGGGTTATCTCGATAAAGTCAAAGACTTTACTGATGATAGAGAAATCCGCAGGGCCGCTGTTTACGGAAGCGTGTTGGCCTCTTTTGTCATCGAAGATTTTGGAATCAATCGTTTTAAGACTCTCACGACAGAAGAAATAGAGGACCGTTTTGAGCGTTTCAGGGGACTTGTTTCTTTTTAGTTTTTACAATTCTTGATCTCTATTTTCTCCAGAATGGTTTTGAGATCTTTTCCTCGATTCTCAGATGCAAAATTATCGCTTCAAGCTGCTACCTGAAAGCAGGTATTTCTAAAAGTTGCTGTCCGATGGTCAACTGGTGCATTTGGGCTGTGCCGCCGAGTATAGTGGCTGTGATCGCATCTTGATAGTGGTGGCCCACTGGGTAGTCATCGAACGTGCCAAAGGAGCCATGAATCTTCACAGCCTGTGAAGCCACCCAGAGTGCGGTCTCCGCTGCAAAATATTTAGCATAGGACATCTCTTTAATATGGCGAACACCACGGCTCTTTAGGTCTGCAGCGCGGTAGGTCAGCCATCTGGAGGCTTCGGTCCTTGTCGCCATTTCAGCAATTATTTCCTGTACCAATTGATGGCCGCCGATGGGTTTCCCAAACTGAACCCGTTCCTTGGCGTACTTTATGCAGGAGTCGAGGCAGCTCTGGGCCACGCCCACACAGCCTGCCGCTAAAAACAAACGGGCCGTATCAATGCCTCGCAGGGCATCTCTCAACGCTCTCCCGATCTCTCCCACCTGGTTCTCCAGCGGCAATTCCATATCAGTGAATTGCAAAGCACCTTCACTGCCACCTCTCCAGCTTATTCTCCCTTTCTGAGGAGTGCTGGAGAAGCCCGGAGTCCCTTTTTCGACGATGAAGCTTGTCAGGCCCTTAAGTCCCTTACTTTTATCGGTCTGAGCAATGAATAACACGATATCAGCTATCTCACCGTTCGTGATGAAGATTTTGCTGCCGTTGATGATCCAATGATTACCGCTGCGAACCGCAGAAGTCTCGATCATAGAAGAATCGCTGCCCGCGTTGGGTTCCACAACAGCTCCTGACATGATCCGTTCACCCTTGCATACGGGAGGCAGGAATTTCTGTTTCTGCTCTTCCGTGCCCGCATCGAGAAGGTTGGTTCCGGGCTGGATAGGGCCGCTCACTGCTGCCTGGGTAACGGCTAAGCTCGCCCAGCAGAGTGATTCCCAGATAACAGCTGAGGTCACATAGTCAAGCCCCATTCCCCCGTACTCCTCAGGCATATGAGGGGCTAAGAGACCTTGTGAAGCCATTTTTTTTATAATCTTAGGGTCAAACTTTTCCTGTCGTTCGTTTTCCTTGAGCGTCGGTAAAATCTTTTTTTCTGCAAATTTCCGAGCCATATCCCGTGACATTATCTGTTCTTCGGTCAGTTCAAAGTCCATTTTTTCCTCCAGAAATTTAAATTAGGCCAACCACCATCTTCATTAGTATCATTTTTGGATGTCATTGCGAGCGAAGCGTGGCAATCTCATAAAAAGGATATCTTTATTCCTGCAATAATATAATTTCTCTCAACGAGATTGCCACGCTTCGCTCGCAATGACACTTTTATCCTTGTTTCTTCTCCACGAGTTCAACCAAAACACCTTGAGTCCCTTTTGGATGAAGAAAAACGCTCATGCCCTCGGCCCCCGGTTTTGGATCGCCAAGGACCTCCAAACCCGCGGCCTTAATTGAAGCGATTTCTGTTTTGATATCGTCCACTTCATAGCAGATATGATGAAAACCTTCGCCGCGTTTTTCCAGGAATTTGGCCATGACTCCTTCACTCCCGATAGGCTGGAGGAGCTCGATGAGGGTACTGCCGACTCTAACCATGCTGACTCTTATGGTCCCGTCGCCGCCTACGATGGGCTCAGACGATTCAAGGCCGAAAACCGAACGGTAGAATTCTCTGGCCTCTTCAAGATCCCTTACCGCCATTCCCAAGTGGCTAATTTGTTTAATCATCTCTACCCTCCACTTCTTGATATTTTAGAGAATAAGAATGAGACACGCTCTGACTCGTTTAAACTGAGTGGATTTTTTCTCGCTTATAATTCGCCTGAATCCTGGAAGTTTTAATCTGCTTCTGGCAAAAGACTTATAACATAGGGAAAATTTGATGTCAAAAAGACAATTTTATTCTATTTTTTTCATTTTTCTCGCAATTCATATGCAATTCTGGCATAATTCATGTGCATTAATTGTCTCGACCTGATGAAAAAGCTTATAAAGGATAGCATTCTCCGAATCCATCAATACGAACCAGGAATGCCTGCAGAGGTTCTTAAAGGGGAACTTTCTTTAAAGGGAGAATTCAGTCATCTTGCCTCAAATGAAAATCCCCTTGGCCCTTCACCTCTTGCTATCGATGCCATTAAAAAATCCTTGGAAGATGGCAACCTCTATCCTGATAATCACTGCTCGCATTTGAGAGAGAGAATAGCTCAACACCTGAAAATCCCTGAGGAAAACCTGGGAGTCGGAAACGGCACCACAGAATTGATTTTCCTGATAGGGGTTACCTTTTTGAATCTTGGTGAGACTTTCATCATGAGTGAATCCTCCTTTATCATGGCCAAGATTGTTGCCCAGATTATGGACTGCAATCTGATAGAAGTTCCTTTGAAAGACTACCGGCACGATTTCAATGCGATCTCGAAAATGGTGCCTAATGATACAAAACTGGTGTATCTTGATAACCCTATGAACCCAATCGGGACCATGGTTACACAACAAGAGGTTTCTCGATTCATGGAAGACATCCCTGAAGATATTGTCGTCGTCTTTGATGAGGCCTATTTTGAGTATGCAAATGAAGAAAACTTTCCGAATACGCTCAGGTTTGTTCAAGAGCGAAGGAATGTGATCGTCCTGCGAACATTTTCCAAAATGTATGGTTTGGCCGGCTTTCGGGTTGGATATTGTGTCGCTCAAGAAAATTTTATTGATGCTTTGAACAAAGCCAAGCCTCCGTTCTCTGTGAACCGCTTTGGCCAAATTGCGGCGGCAGAAGCTTTAAAGGACAAAGCCCATATACAGAAAACTAAAGAGATCACTGAATCTGGGAAGAGATTCTTTTATGAGAATTTCGAGAGGATGTCCGTGTTTTATATCCCATCTGAAACGAATTTTGTAACCATAGATATAAAAACCGATGCCCAAAAAATGGCTGATGAACTCAAGAAGAGAAGCGTGATTGTCAGACCTTTGACAATGTACGGGAAACCCACATTTTTGAGGGTGACAATAGGGACTCCCGAACAAAATAAGAAGTTTATTGAAATATTCAGGCAGATTTATTCGAATGATTAGATATAACGCCGATTATTCTTGAACAGATCCGAAAATAATCAATATGGCCAAAAAAGAGACGAGAATCTTATTGGGCAATGTCGCCATAGCAAGAGGAATTATTGAGGCTGGATGTCATGTCGTTACTTCTTATCCTGGGACACCAAGCTCTGAAATTATTCCGGCTGTCGTCCAGTTTAAAAAAGAGTTGAACCTGAATACTTACATCGAATGGTCTGCCAACGAAAAGGTCGCTTTTGATAATGCCTTGGCCGCGAGCTTGACGGGGAAGAGAGCGGCAGTCGCTATGAAACAGGTCGGGCTGAATGTCGCTTCTGATTCTTTGATGAGCTCAGCCTACACTGGAGTTATTGGGGGGATGGTCGTCATCAGTTGCGATGATCCAGGACCTCTGAGCTCACAGACAGAACAGGATTCCCGTTTTTTTGCCATGTTCGCTAAGGTGCCTGTCTATGATCCTTCGACTCCTCAAGAAGCGAAAGAAATGGTCAAAGATGCTTTTGAGCTGTCCGAAAAATATCAGATTCCTGTTATTTTGCGTCCGACAATAAAAGTTTCCCATGCCAAACAGAGCGTGAAGATATCTCCTGTCAAAGGGCTTGATCGGCAGGCCGATTTCAAGAAAGACCCAGATCGGTGGGCGGCCACTCCCAAATACAGGTTTGTTCTGCACAAGAAATTGAATGAGACCCTGAAAAAAATACAGGAAAAGTTTGAAAACGATTCCAGATGGAATTATGAAGTCGGGAACAACCGCGGAGCTCCCTTTGGAATCATCACTTGCAGTGTGAGCTTTGTCGTGCTTCTCGATATTCTGGAGGAACTCCACTTAGACAAAGCGATCAATGTTTTAAAAATCGGAACTCCCTACCCTTTCCCCCAGAAAAAAGTTTCAGAATTCATTGAGGGGCACAAAAAGGTTTTAGTGATTGAGGAGACTGATTCGGTTATTGAATCCCAAATCATCGATAAACGCAAGGTGCTGGGGAGGCTTTCCGGGGATATTCCTCTAGAGGGAGATCTTTCTCCGGATAGAATCTATGATATCCTGGCAAGCGTTTTTAAAGAACTGGGCATGGCTGATTTGGGAGAGAGCGGGGATGGAAAGCTTCATCAGCTTATCGAAAACCTTGATGTGAAGGTTCGAAGGCCGACTCTATGCGCCGGCTGTCCTGAAAGGGCGGCGTTTTTTGCGATTAAACGGGCACTTCCAAAGGCCATTTACAGCAGCGATATAGGATGTTATACCCTTGGACTCAACATGAAAGCAGTGGACACGGTTCTCGATATGGGAGCGGGGATCACTCTGGCTTCGGGATTTTATCACGCGCATCATCAGGATAAAAAAGATATCCCCATAGTGGCGACCATGGGTGACTCGACCTTTTTCCATTCGGGCACGGCTTCTCTTCTGAGTGCAGTCTACAACAACGCGAAATTTATACTCGTCATTCTGGACAACGAGATAACCGCGATGACCGGGATGCAGCCGACGCCAGGCTTAGGAATAACGGCGGATGGGAGTGAGGGAAAGAAGGTTTCTCTGGAGGCTTTGATTAAAGGATGCGGCGTAAAATGGATCAAGACAATAGATCCTTATGATGTGGAGAATTTAATAGTACTTTTGAAAGAAGCGAGAAAATACACTCAGAGAAGTGATGGAGGTATAGCTGTGATTATCGCCAGACATCCCTGTCTTATCCGCTACCCGGATGTGTGGAAGGAACATCCTGTGAAAGTGGAGATAACGGATGATTGCGATGGATGTCAGTATTGTGTAGATTATTTTGAGTGTCCCGCGCTTTATCTGAGTGAAGAAAAGAACCGTGTCGAGATCGACCGGAATTTCTGTGTTGACTGCGGTGTGTGTATCCACGCCTGCCCAAAAGCCGCCATCGTTCCAATGAAGAAGTGAAAAGATGTGTCACTGAGATTATCGAAAGAAAATTTTAAGAATAGCCATGAAAGTGCAGATTATTCTCGCTGGGATTGGAGGGCAGGGGATTCTGTTTTCCTCGAAGATATTCTCTGAATTGGGATTAAAGTTGGGTCTGGATGTGATGGGTTCAGAAACTCATGGGATGAGTCAACGGGGTGGCTCGGTTATCGCCCATCTGAAGCTGGGTCAATTTCAGAGTCCTGTGATCCGAACAGGCACGGCAGATATTCTTTATTCTTTTGAAGAGAATGAGACGTACAGGGCCTTGAAATTCTTGCGAAAAGGAGGCCTCTGTTTTGTCAACCTGGGGGATCCGGGTCGATTCGACCCAAAGGTGCTGGATCATCTCAATGAGTCAGGAGTCACTTTCCGCTCATTTGATGCCAGCGGAGCGGCCTCTGAAATTGGTTCGATAATGTCCACCAACATTGTCCTCATCGGATATTCTGTGGGAACGGGATTAGTTCCTTTTAAACACGAAGACTTGAGAAATGTTATAGAATCGGTGAGTCAAAAGAAAAATCTTGAGATAAATTTAAAAGCGTTTAAAATTGGCGTTCAAGAGGGAAAGCCATAAAAAATCCCTTTTAGAAAGGAAGGTTAACATGGTTTGGGAAATTTTTGGACGAAAGATCAGTAAGATAGGAGTTGTTGGCTCTGGCAATATCGGGCCTGATATTGCTCTCTATTTCAGTAAGGTTCTCCATAAACAGGGGGTTCCTGTCATTGTCGTCGATATAGCTGAGAATGCACTCAAATCAGGAGCGGCCCGTGTCAAGGGAAAATTGGGAAGGGGTGTCAGAACCGGATCATTCCGGCAAGAGGAAGTGGATTCGATGGTGGCCAATATCTCCTGGACTTCTGATTACTCTCAGTTGAGTGGAGCAGATTTTGTGCTTGAAGCAGCGACAGAAGACAGAGAAATAAAAAACAAAATCTTTGCAGAGGTGGAAAAAATTTGTCCTGAAACAGCGATATTTGCGTCGAATTCCTCTCATATGGAGCCAGAGGTTATTTTTGCAGAGTTAAAGAATAAAAAGAGATGTCTGGTCATCCATTACTTTTTTCCGGCTGAGCGGAGCATTATCGTCGAAATCGTCCCGGGAAAAGACACCGCATCGGAGATCACAGATTTTTTAATGAAATTCTACGAACAGATTGGCAAGGCACCGATCAGAGTAAAGAGTCGATACGGATACGCAATAGACCCGATCTTTGAGGGGCTCTTCCTGGCCGCGGCCCTTTTGGTGGAGAAGGGAATCGGAACGGTCAAACAGATGG
>JASFPJ010000064.1:0-13195 GCA_050116035.1 Candidatus Aminicenantota bacterium
TAGGTCGATAGCTCCCGTATTCGGGGAGAAGAAGATAAGTGTACGCCAATCCGGTATAGGCCTTGGCATAATTTGAGTCTATTCGAATGGCCTCTTCGAAATATCCGATAGCTCTCTCCAGGTCTGTCTCGGTTCTTTTATTCCAGAAAAACTGGCCTGTGGAGAACGCGGTAAAAGCGGCAGGATCCTCAGTGTACCGCTTCCTCATACGTTCAAGTTCCTCTGCAGACAGTCTTAACCGAAGATTATCAACGATTGAATTCGTTATCTCCTCCTGAACATCAAAAATCTCGGAAATCTTGTTTGTGTACTGTTTTCCCCAAATGTGGCTGCGATCCTGGACTTTCATCAGCTCAACACTGATAGACAACTCATCGCCGTGTCGGCTCATCTGGCTGATAAGCACCACATCCACTCCAAGTTCCCTGCCAGCTTGCTGTGGATCATATTCTGTCCCTTTGTACTGGAACACAGAGCTTCGCGCAATGACTTTTTTCAGGCTGGGAAGTTGGGCCAGCTTGCCGATTATATTCTCGGTTATCCCATTGCTCAAATATTCTGTATTCGGATCAGCGCCCGAAATTTCGAAAGGCAGGACTGCAATCGAATCTATAGCACTCCATCTCCCAGCCATCAAGAAGATTATCAAGGTAATCGCTGCAATGATCACAACGGACGAAACAGCATAAAAAAGTCTCTTCTTCCATTGGATATTTCCAGGCTGTTTTTCTTCTTTCTTCCTCCCAGGCAATTCCATCTCCAATGTCGTGATTTCCTCCTCGATATGAGCCAGCTCTGAAAGAAGCTCTCTAACATTCTGATATCTTTTCTCCCTGTCCTTCTCCATACATTTGAGAATCATATTGCTCAGTAGATCTGAAATTTGGGTGTTGTACTCTCTCGGATCAGGAGGTGGTTCTGTCTTGTGTTTTAAAGCTGTGCTCATGGGCGTATCTCCCTCAAAGGGAGGTTTTCCCGTCGCCATCTCGAACAGGATGACTCCTACTGCATAGATATCAGAACGCTGGTCCACATCTTTTCCTTCCACCTGTTCAGGAGACATGTATTCAGGTGTTCCGATTATGCCTCCGGGCTTGGTAATACCTTTTGCCTTAAGGGAACGCGCAATCCCAAAATCCATGATCCGCGCATTCCCCTCTCTGTCTATCATGATGTTCTGGGGCTTTAAATCCCTGTGGATAACTCCCAGTTTGTGCGCTTCTACCAGACCCTCACAAATCTGTCTGGCAATGGATAAAGATTTTTCAGCCGACAATTGACCGGCCATTTTAATGAAATTCTTCAAATTCTCCCCAGGGACATATTCCATTGTGATGAAATATCTCTTATCTACTTCATTGAGGTCATACATTCGGCAGACATTCTTATGGATGACTTTGCGGGCAAATTTCAGTTCATTTCTGAATCGCTCTATGGTTTTCTCATCTGAGGCAATTTCATAGCTCAAGAGCTTTAAGGCCACTTCTTCTCTGACTTTTTTATCATATACCTTGTAAACTATTCCCATCCCCCCTTTCCCGAGTTCCTCGACAAAATCATATCGATCTGCAAATGTCGCTCCTCGGGATAGTCCCTGGATTGGCTTCTCCATGGTATCTGTGGAAGCCGAAGAAATTTCCTTTTCAGAAGGAAGAGGGGCTGCGCAGTAATTGCAGAATCTGGAATCAGGGGGATTTTCAGTTTGGCACTTCGGGCATCTCATGCGTGATTACCTGAAGAAGGTAAAAAAAAGAATAGCAATTAACAGGGAAAGAGTCAAACAAATTGGAGAAATGGGGACATTCCCTAAAATGATACTTCTTTCTAAATTTCACAAAAAGGCGATGCCATACACATCTCAAATTGAGCTGTCAAAAGTATGACACTTCGGCGAACAGTTTCTATTCAATCTTCTTGGCATGAGTGGATTGGCCGCGCTGTCTCAGGATTAATCCAGTCACACTGTCTTCATCATCTTTTTCAAAACGGATCACGGTGTAAGGGTCTGTGGAGAAAAACACAGTAAGTCCCTGGGCGAAAAATCTGGTGGGAGCTTGACCGGTGGGAGTGATAACCAGGTAGTAGTCCTCATGCACCACATCCAGAATATACTCAGGATTAACCTCGTATTTCCCCACATACTGAGCATAAACCGCAGAGTCAAGCCTGTAGAGAGTTTTCTCTTCAGGTTGAAAATGGGGCCATTCATAGGCCGCCGATACTCCTCGCATAATTTCCTCGATGAGAAAAGAGCCATTATCGCTGTTTGTCATGACCACCACTCCCTCCCCTTTCACAGGATAGGCGACCATAAAACACTCAAATCCATCATTCCTCCCCTTCATATGGAAGAAGAGGTTATCCCCGGCATCCTCAATCAAAAATCCGCATCCTTGAATATTTATCTGAGGGGTCAGCATCGCCCGCGCCAGCTCAGCCGAAACAATTTTCCGAGATTCTCCCCGGGCTGTTTTCATAACATTGATTAAAAAGAGAGCCAGGTCCGTGGGCGTTGTCCACAGCCCTGCAGCCGCCATTTCAGGATGGCGGGACCATTTTCCCTCCAGTGGTTCTCCCTCACGCAGGTGTCCTGTCACAGCCATCTCTTTCACTCCTGCTGGTAAAGTGTATTCGAATGTGCTTCTTTCCATCCCGAGAGGCTGTAACACACTCTCTTCCATGATCTGGGAAAAAGGCTTCTCTTCCAAGTCAATGAGAAGCTGCTGGAGAATGGCATATCCCAATTCGGAATAGGAATACCGAGAGCCCGGGATAGCATAAACACGGGCTGCAGGAGAATTGGCTGGTTTTTGACCGTCAAGAATTTGTCTTAATGTGGGCAAAGGTTTGGATTGAGGATATCCTCTGAATTCATGAGGAATAAATCCCGCGCAGTGGCTCAATAATGAGCGGAGTGTGACCTTGTTTTCTCTCGTCATCCTGTTTTCAGGAAGCTTCCAGGAACTCAGAAATTCATTCACATTGGAATCCAGAGCTATTCGTTCTTCATCAACAAAATGGAGTGCAGCGAGAGCCGCGACCGGCTGGCTGAGCGAGGCCGCTTGAAAAAGGGAGTGGGTTGTTACCGGCTCAGGTCGTCTAATTTCTTTCACTCCATATGCCTCTGCCCAATCGATCCGGTTTTGATAGATGGCTGCAATGCTCAATCCGGGCACTCTGTAATAATTCATGCGGTCTTCAAGCATCATCCTTTCCGGCTCCTGGCCTTTGAACACAACGGCCTTGAGCAGTCCGTTTTCTACGGATTTCTTCCTTTTTTGAGTCCGCGACTTGGGAGTTTCACAGGCGACTAAGATGAAAAACAGAAGAATAATCGTGCCGGTCAAGAAATAGCGAGAGATCTTACGGCAACGACTGTAAAAAATAACCATTTTTTTCAGCATATGTCCCTTCTTTGCTTATACCAAACAGGGATCTGTCTGTCAAAAAAAACCCGTTGTCTATCTTCATTTTTCTTGGGGAAAGGCTTCTTTTTTTGTATAATCTTACTTCAAACACTTTCTAAGGTGTCTTATCAGAGAAAGTCCCGCTATGGTAAAATTTGGAGAGTTCATCCTCAAACATAAAATTATCCTGATTCTTGTCATTGTAGGGGTATCTGTTCTCTTTTTTCTGCGTTTACCAAAATTAAGAATGGAAGATGATGAGTCAACCTGGTTTACGACTGAAGACCCAGTGCACATGGCCTATAAAAACCTTAAAGAGACCTTCATGGGCAGTGAATTCGTTGTCGTTTCCTACGAGTCCAATAATCTTTTCAGTGAGTCAGAAATCAAATATCTTTCTGCACTCTCACAGGAATTAGAGAATATTCCCTATGTGACAGAAGTCTCCAGCCTGACTTCAGTGGAAGATATTGTAGGAACTGAGATGGGGTTGGAAATCAAACCACTCATCCCGAAAACTCCACAAACAGAAGCTGATTTCTCGTATCTCAAACAAAGAATCGACCTGAATCCATTCTTCAAAGGAAACTTAATCTCCAACGACGCGAGAACGACGGGGATCGTCCTCAAACTCTACCTGCCCGAAGATGACGAGAAAGTCTTGAGTGTGATATCTGAAGAGATAACTGTCAACATTAAAGAAATCTTGAACAGAGAGGAAGAAAAGACTGGCAGAACATTCTACCTCGGAGGCAGCATAATCACCGATACAGAGATTCAACTGATTATGCAAAGAGATATGAGTTTATTCTTTCCCTTATCCATGCTTCTGACAGGGCTGGTGTTGTTTATCATTTTCAGAAGCCTATCCGCTCTCATTTTCCCGATCATCACTGTATTTCTCTCTCTGGTGTGGACTCTCGGGCTCAAGGGGATAGTCGATTCCCCGATCACTCCTGTATCCACCACACTTTTTGCTCTGTTAACAGTCATCGGAATTGCCAACTCAGTCCATCTGATATCACACTACCGCTCAGAACTGCCTTTACAGACAAACAAAAAGCAGGCTCTTCTGGAATCTTATAAAAGAGCCGGGAAACCATGTTTCTTTACTTCGCTCACCACAGCCGTCGGATTTGGTTCTCTGGTCGTCAGTAAGATTCCGGCTATCAGAAACCTGGGCATCTTCGCCAGTTTCGGAATAATGAGTGCCTTTATCCTCTCCATGATTCTGGTCCCTGTTGGATTGCAGCTCGTTCGTATAAAACTCAATCCTTCAAAATCAAAGAGCGATACAAAGGATGTGATGGGAGAGATTGGAGCATTCAACCTCAAACACCCCCGATGGATCCTCCTTGCCAGTATTCTTGTCATTTTGATCATGGGAATTGGAATCACAAGAATACGGGTCGAGCCTTCGATGGTGGAATATCTTAAAAAAGACACCCGTTTGAGAAAAGATGCAGAATTCCTGGATGAAAAGCTGAGTGGCATATCCAGCATCGAGGTGGTGCTCAGTGGGGAACAAGATTCTTTCAAGAAGCCTGATGTATTAAGAAAAATTGAAAATCTTCAGGAAATGGCTGAAGACCATCCCAACGTTCCGGTGTCGTATTCCATAGTGACTTTCCTTAAGCTCATAAACCGGGCGCTCAACAGTGACCAACCGGAATATTTCCGCATTCCGGAAACAAGGGAAGCTGTTGCCCAAAGCCTGCTTCTGTATGAAATGTCGGGCGGCACAGAAATCGAAGACTACACCACCATCGACTATGAAATGGTCCGGGTATCCATGAGAACAAACCAGATGAAAGAAGAAGAGAGGAAAAAACTGATAGAGAGAATAACTGAGTACACAGATACAAACTTCAGCCAGTTTAAAGTGGATATCACAGGATTCGATAACCTGGTTCATGAGGTCACTGAACGCATAACCATGACACAAATCCATAGTTTTGGCCTGGCTTTTCTGGTCATACTGGGATTCATGTTTCTCCTCTTCGGACTCAGAGGGGGGCTGCTCAGTATAGTGCCCAATGTCTTTCCCATTGTATTCGTGCTGGGATTAATGGGCTATGCTGGATTCCACCTCAACATTGCAACAGCCATCATCGCTTCCATCGCCATCGGAATTGTGGTCGATGATACCATCCATTACTTCACCCATTTCAAATACGAATTCCAGGAATGTGGAGAAAGAAAAACCGCTATGAAGAAGGCGCTTCAAAAAGTTGGCCCAGCGTTGTGCTTCACATCAGTTATTCTTGCTCTGGGATTCTTAATCCATCTTCTCTCTGAAACCAGAATTCTCTTTGATTTCGGGATACTCGCCAGCCTTGCGGTCATAATGGCTCTTCTCGGGGACTTGTTTTTCGGACCCACTCTGCTGGTCAAGTTCAGAATTTTTAAGAAATAGGGTCATTCCTTAAAAAAACACCTTTTTGACTAACCGGTTTGGCTGAGCAACAAACCTTACCGAAAAAATTGGGGACCGTCCCCAACATCATCATTCTTCTTTTAAACTAAAGAAAAGCCATTTTGACTATCTATCTGAGGTGTGCTACAAACTTTACTAGAGGAAAAGGAATCTTGAAAGTGTATAACTGCCAGTCATAACTCGAAGGAAAAGGCCTTAAATGGAAGAAAGGACTGTGAAATCCGCCTGGAAATGGCCCTATGCTATTATCCTCTCTTTGATCCTGGCGGCATCTGCCTGTACAGCTTTCCGGATTTCCCGTCCAGCCGAACCAAAAATTCCCAAACAAGAACTTCGACGGATGGGATACGCTATCCAGGTCGGTGCGTTCTCTGTTGTGGACAACGCCATCAAGCTGAACAAATCTTTAAGGAAGAAAGGGCTGGAGGCCTATTACTTTGCTCATCCCTCCGGCCTATACAGGGTTCGATTCGGTGATTTCCGCTCTCTCAAAGCGGCTGAAAAAAAAGCAAAACGTCTCGTCAGAGCGGGAATCATAGATGAATATTACATCGTCAGCCCCGAGGAATATGCCGTTACTAAAAGAAGAAAGCTTGGAAAGCAGTATCTCCGGAATGAAATCGTAGCCACTGCAAGAAGATTTCTCGGCATGCCTTATGCCTGGGGTGGCTCTTCACCAAGGGAGGGATTTGACTGCAGCGGCCTGACCATGGCGGTGTACAGGGTAAATGGCCTGAGTTTGCCTCATTCCTCTAGGGGACAGTACAAAGCCGGAAGCGCTGTCAAAAAAAGAAACCTGCAGAAAGGTGACCTGGTCTTTTTTGCAACATCCAGGAGGAGAAGAGTATCCCACGTAGGGATCTATGTCGGAAACAATCAGTTCATCCACGCGCCAGGAAATAACAAGCGTGTCCGCACCGAATCCCTTTCGAATAGTTACTTCATGAAGAATTATGTCGGGGCCAGAGCCTATTTAAGGTAAGTGAGGCCGCATCTCTCTATTTGATATTCCATTAAATTGGGGACAGTCCCCAATTTTCCGAAACTTTTTCGAGCGTTTATCGTTATAGTAGAATGAACTGACTATGCTCGGGAAAATTTATTCCGTTAATCATATTTTCATCTTAACCGGTAAAGGAGGAAATCCATGATAAGAAAAAACCTGATTTTTGTCATTTTATGTCTATTTACTTTCCAGGTTGTATATGCCCAGATTCCAGGAGAGATCAGCTATAAGGATGAATCGGTCATCCCAGCCGGCAAAAAAGGAGAGCGAATCCGCTCCTTAATCGCCACTGTGAATTCAAACGATCCCACCCAAATCCGTCGCTTTGTTGAAGAGGCATTTACTGAAAGATTCCAAAAATTTGCACCCATGGAACAGCACATCAATGTAGTTCTTGGATTTCACCGCCAAACAGGCGGAGTCGATTTTCACAGCATCCGCACCTATGTACCTGAACGCAAGGGAGAGACCGTCGTAATCCTCAAAGACCGCCTTTTTGAAAGCTGGCAAGCTTTCGTCATGAGGTTCGACGGATCAGATGAATTTCTGATCGCAGGGCTCCAATTCAACATGGCGCGCACTCCCTCGAATGTAAAGGAATCCCCTCTTTCCCAAAAGCAATTCACCCAGACAATCAAAGACCTGCTTCTTCGATTGTGTGAAAAGGATGTGTTTTCAGGAACCTTGCTCATTGCCAAGGGCGACAAAGTTCTATTGGAATATGCTTGCGGCGAGGCCACGAAACGCTTCCATGTGCCTAACAATATAGAAACAAAATTCAACCTTGGCTCGATGAATAAAATGTTTACAGCCACCGCGATTGCCCATCTTGTCGAAAAAGGGCTGCTCACCTACAATGACCCGATAAGCAAGTATGTGGATGAATCCTGGCTTCCCAAAGAGATCACTTCCAAAGTCACGATTCACCATCTCCTCACACATTCATCAGGGCTGGGCAGTTACTTCAACGAGACCTATGCAAAAAGCTCGCGCGCTCTTTTCCGCAAACTAGATGATTACAAGCCGCTGGTGAAAGATGAAAAGCTAGCGTTTGAACCCGGAAAAAGATTCAGGTACAGCAACACCGGGATGTTTCTTCTGGGTGTTGTGATCGAAAGCGCCACCGGTCAGAATTACTTCGACTACATCCGTGAAAACATATACGTGCCTGCTGGAATGAAAAACACGGATTGTTACGAGATGGACTATCCTGTCGAAAACTTGGCCATTGGCTACAGCCCTAACCAGGAAAGCAAATACGGCTGGCAGAACAATTTTTTTAAACATGTTATCAAAGGGGGGCCAGCTGGCGGTGGATTCTCGACCGTCAGAGATCTACTCCGGTTTGCCAGAGCCATCCAGGCAGGAAAGCTTGTTTCTGAAGATTCTCTGAAAATCCTCTGGAAGGATCACATGGGAGAGAGCTACGGATACGGATTCAGGGTTGCAGAGGGATCAAACGGTAAAGTTGTTGGTCACAGCGGAGGATTCCCGGGTATTAATGCAAACCTCGATATCTTTCTCGACAGAGGATATATCGTCGCTGTTCTCTCTAATTACGACCGTGGAGCAAGTCCCGTTGCCGAAAAAATCAGTCAGCTTCTGGTCAGAGTGAAGTAAAGAATCGACTGATCTTAGTTTGGGAATAGAAAGGTATCCCCTTAGGAAACGTCCCCCTTACAAATTATTTCAAAGCAGTCAGTCGTTTTGTTGCATCCTCGACCTCAGGCTTCCCCGGGTCAGCATCCTTCCAGAGGTCGAGAAATTGCTCATACTGGTCGATGGCTTTTCCTTTCCAGCCTCTCTTCTCGTATAACATAGCCAGCCTGTAGTGATAGAGAGGATGAACAAGATAACGTGCCTCGGTGTTTGGATCAAAAGTGATCAGCCGCTCATACTCGGCAATGGCTTTATCTAAATCTCCTTTCTGCTGATACGCCCGAGCCAAGACATCTTTTAATGACGGAATATTATAACCTACCACATCCATAATATACTGAAGAGCAGGAGGCACAGATTGCGCGAGAGAAGTCTCATCTAAAACGGCAAGAGCCTTATCAAAGTTTCCTTCGGCCAGTGCTATCTCTGCTTCAAGAATATTTGAAGAAAGAGTTATTCTTTCTTTCTGAGAAGAAGTTAATAAAAACTGCCTTTTCGCCTCAGCCAACTGATTCTTTGCTGAATCCAGCTTCTTCTCTTTTAAATCGATCAGCCCGGAAAGCAAATGGAATCTCGCTTTATAAGGAGCTGCGAGTGCGGGCTGTATATTTTCAAACACACCGACCCAGCCTTCATTATTTTCCCTGGCGAGCTCAAATTCTCCTCTTTCCAAGTGAATAGCTGTTTTAGTCAAAAGAATCGTAACTTTTCCTGCGTTGCTCCCGATTTCTTGCGCCAGTTCCTCTGCTCTCCGGAGCTCGATAAAAGCTTGCTCTGTGCGGCCAAGCCAATGAAGATAAAATCCTTTGAATAAATATCCAAACACTCTTATCCCCGGCGAAGTGGCCATCTCGATATATTTATCAAACCACCTCATGGCTTCAGCCGTATCTTCCTTTATGGCATATATGTATCCAAGCTTGACATAGGAAATCGGGAAATCAGGTTTTATTCTGACCGCATCTTCATAGTGCGAAATGGCTTCATCCAGCCAGCCCATACGAAAATACGCATCAGCTATCGAATCGTGGGGATTTGCAACATCCGGATTGAGAGCCATATACTCCTTAAAATGCTCGATGGCCTTCTCATAGTCTCCCAAAGAGATAAAGGCATAGCCGAGATCATTATGGGATTCTCCGAACTCAGGATCCAATTCCAATACTTTGAGATGCTTTTCGATTGCCCCTTTAAGATTTCCAGCCCTCCTGAAGAAAACGCCAAGATAATAATAAGCCATTTTCTCCCTTGGATATTTCTCAGTAATCTGTTTAAGGATGTTGCCTGCTTTTCCGATATCTTGTTCTACATACAGAGCATAACGTGATTCTATAAACAGTCTCTCTTTATCGGTCGCTTTCTGGGATAGAGATTTGGCCTTTTCGATGGCCCTATCTCTAGCTTCACTATTGACCAACGCGTCATACGCCCCTGAAAGGTGGAGATAGGCTGTGGCAAAGTTCGGGTCGATCTCAGCCGCTTTCTCGAAGTCTTTTCGGGAGTCCTCATAATAGAATCTTTGAAAATTCTCGACTCCGCTTATGAAATATTTATAAGCCTCCATTGAAGATGTGGTGACATCCGCTATGGGTATTTCCAGGGGCTCTATTTGCGGCTTGGCTTCAGCAATCCACTCAAAAATCTGATCGCTCAGTTCATCGATCTGCGTTTTCAGGATGCTGTCTGGCCCTTCTCCTCTTGAACCTGCACTCTTGAGGAGGCCTTTGCTTTCCACATCCAGGACTTTGACATCCGTCGCGTACATGTTCCCCATTTTGACAAAACTTCCCCGGACAATCGTTTCAATCCCTTCCATCCGGCACAATCTAAAACCTAGATCGCTGTCGATATGCTCCACATCCTTTTTTCCCATCTGGTTGAGCAAGTCATGCATCCTCTCCCATGTCATCACATACAATCCACCCGTTTGCTCAAGACTGGTGATGAGGAGATTGGGGATGGCTTTTTGTAGATAATCATAAGTTGGATCCCCTGTCTGGTTTTCAAAGCCGATCACCGCGATGGAATTCTCGATCTTGGGCGCGGCAACCGGTTCTCTTGACTTCAAAACCTGCCAGACCAAAATCAGAGCTATAACAGCAGCGACAAGAACTATCGCGGGGATGAAGAGCTTTCTCAAGTTGAACGAAACAGTAATTTCTTTTGAAGTGATGGGTTTTCTTACCGGAGCCTTCCGCTCTGTCGTGGGAATGCCCTTTTCTATCAATTCAAGCTCTACCCGCAGTTCTCCCGCGCTCTGGTAGCGGTTCTCCTTTTCTTTCTCCATACATTTAAGTATGAGGTGACTCAGGTCCTCAGGAATATGAGAATTCAATTCTTTTGGATCTTTGGGGGCTTCACTTTTGTGTTTAACGCCGATGGTGAAAGGCGTATCCCCTTCAAAAGGAACCCGGCCTGTCGTCATCTCATACAGGATGACTCCGAGCGAATAGATATCCGACCGCTGGTCGACTTCCTTCCCTTCAACCTGCTCGGGTGACATGTATTCTGGCGTTCCGACCATCACCCCAGCAGCCGTGATCCCTTTTGCCCTGATAGAACGGGCTATGCCGAAGTCCATGATTCTGGCAACCCCGTCTCTGTCGATCATGATGTTCTGGGGCTTGAGATCACGATGAATAACTCCAATCTTGTGCGCCTCAGTCAATCCCTCGCATATCTGTTTGGCGATATTCACGGCTGTTCCGATGCTCAACTGCCCTGACATCCGGATCATGCTCCTCAAATCTTCGCCGGACACATACTCCATGGTGATGTAATGAATGTCTTTTTCCTCATTGAGGTCAAACATCTGGCAGACATTTTTGTGTCTGATCTTACGGGCAAATTTCAACTCATTACTGAAGCGTTCTATAGTTTTTTTGTCGGATGCGATCTCTGGCTTCAGGAGTTTGAGCGCGACTTTCTCTTTGACCTTTGTATCCATTACTTTGTATACGCGACCCATTCCACCCCTGCCCAGCTCTTCGATGATCTGGTAGCGGTCGGCGAAAGTCGAGCCTGTTGTCAATTCCTCACTGGGAGTCTCGAGCGTTTTGGTGAGAGAGACTGAGTCATCCTCTGAGGGGATGATTTGAGCCCCACACTCTCCGCAGAAACGCTGGGTGTCTGGATTATCTGATTGACATTTCGGGCACTTCATGCGGCATTTCCTATAATTTCTCGGCAAAAGAATATCAATTCAAGGAAAAAGAGTCAAATTAGCATAAATGGATTGAACAGGAACATCATTTGTTTGTAATTTCTTAAATTTTCAAGGCTTTTTTAACGCATCATTGTGAAGCCCAATCACTCGAAGGATAATCTCGCTTTCTTCTCCAAACTCAAAAGTAAATCTATATGAGTCGTTCACTCTTGCTTCAAAAATTGATCTTGTACCCTTTATTTTCTTAACTCTTAATGAAGAACTCCTTGGATCGGACACAAGGAGCACAAGCTGTTTCTTTAGCTTTTCCCGCGTTTTTTGGTCCAAATCAAGAACGCTTTTTTTGAACCTTTCTGTTCTTTTTAATTTCAGGGCTTTTTTCAATTTCATCAAATAATTCCTCTACAGAATCAAAAGTCTTGACTCTCCCTGTACGAACATCCTTTTCAGCCTCTGCTTCCAATTTTTGCCAGCGTTCTGTCCAAAACCAAATCTGATCCTTATCAATCGTTCTCTGGGGTACCAATACCACTGTATTATCAACGATTTTAACCAAAACAATGCTTCCTTTCTTCAAATCTAAGCTCTTTCTTATGAATGCTGGAAGAGTAACCTGCCCCTTTTCTCTCACCTTGATTAATTCTTCCATTTCAATCTCCTGAAGAAATCTGATTTTCCTACTTTCTAACTTTCCTACTTTCATGTAAATCATATTCTTCCGCCTAAAAAATGTCAAGTTGCCTTTAGGAGCAGTTCAATTTTTTTAGACGATTTGAATACTTTCCTAATCTCAGGCATTGAAATGGGAATCTAAGAATAAAAGCGATTCCCCCTTTTTCATTGTGAGTTTGAGGACAAAAGCGATGGGGTTATCTTATAGATCTGATGTCACTGCGGATATTTCAGGCAACTCGTAAAATGAAAAAGGAGAAGCAACTTCTTTGGAAGAAATCGCCTCTCCTCTTTTTATTTAATCTGAATGAATCAAGAAAATTGCGATCTGACTCCTAGCTCTCGATTGATACAGTCCAGGAATTACCATCTTTATCTTTGGCACTAAAACGGACAGTCACAACAAAGGTGATGGCATACGGCTTTCCCTTGTGTTCAGGGAGCTCATATTTCCACTGCTTGACTGCGGCTATAACGGCTTCATCGAGAAGCTTATGGGCACTCTTCAAGACCTTTACATTTATGACATTTCCCTTTTTGTCTGTTGTCCCTTCCACCTCAACTTCACCATAGATGCCTTTATCCTTGGCTTCCTCCGGAAATTTTGGAGTGACTTTGACCACAAGCACAGGTTTCACCTTTACAGTGACTTTTCCCTTTTCATCAATTTTAACAGTTGGTTTGAGATCAATTTTTATGCCTCTCTCTAGTTCCTGATCCATTTTACCGATCTTGACGCTCAAAGCCTTTAATTCCGTTCTTAATTCCTCTTTCTGTTTATCTGAAAGAACCTCTCCATGAAGCATCACCGCTGGAACAGTCTTTATCTTCATATGCTTTATCTTACT